>JADLCW010000487.1 GCA_020847015.1 Thermomicrobiales bacterium
AAGCGGACATCGTCCATGATGCGACCCTCCTGGTTCGGCGATTCGTAACCGTCGCTGCCAATGCCCATCGAAAATCGTTCATCAACCATGAATATATGAGATATGCGCTTCAAATGAAATCGGTAATCCACTGGTTTGCCGCCTGGACATGGGCTGCGTGGACTCGCGCACGGTCCATATGGCCGCGACGCCACTGTGGACGATGGCTCTGGCAGTGGATTGAGAAGGATGTTGACCGAGACTGCCGCTGTACGGGGGTTGTCGGGGTGAAATTACACAGAGCCGATGGCGATGACGGAGAACCTGCGGCGCGGCGTTTGGCGCGCGCAGCCGAGCCATGACGCGAGCAGACGACCTCGTCGCGCACCGGCATCACCCAATCCCGCGCTCGGCGCCGGCGACAGGCCGAGCACGGCGCGGTGAACAATGCCGACGGCGAAGCGACCCGCGACCCTACCGGGAGAGGACGGGATTTCTTGGCGATTTCCCGGGATATGACGGGGCACGCAGACCCTGACGCCGCTTTCGGCCCGCAGCGCGCGGGCCGCCGCTCGCCGCCCCCGCGGAGACTCCCGGACGCCAAGCCTCAGTACGAGATGCCGGGACATGGATGATCGCTCCCTCAGTCCCACGTGTGGGACTGAGGGAGCTACGGCGCTATCCCTCCGGATTCGGGACGCAGTGCGGTTCGTTGTTATTGTCGAACTCGCAGTAGTAGTTGCCGCAGCAGTCGCATTCCGTGCAGGAGCCGCCCGGCGGGACGCAGCACCAATCACCGGAGGGAATCGAATCGCTGCAGGTGTGCCGCGTTGTCGGCGTATCGCACACCAGGTGGCCGGCGCAGGTGTCCTTGGACGGGTTGCAGGCGTCGCCGAGCTGCTTCTTCGACGTCGGCTTTCGGTGATGGTGATGATGCTTGTGCTTCTTCTTCCTGGCGTCCGCCTCCGCGGAGCCGAGACGGACCAGCGCCGTTCCGAAGACGCCGCCCGCGAGCGCCTTGAGGGCCACGCGGCGAGGGGTCGAGGTCTCCGCCAGCGATTGAATGAGACGGTCGAATCGTAGATTGTCCATGGTGTCCCTCGGTCGTCAGCGAGTACGTGGGTGCGGTCCAGAGCGACGATGCGTGGGAGGCCGCCTATCCACCAAGCCAGCGTGGACCGGCGCGGCGAGGTCGTCCATGGCGAAAATTCGCCATGCCGTGTCGGTAGCCCTCTTCCGCGAGGGGAAAGCCCTGGCCGGAAGCCGTTCTGCAGCCGTACGCCAGACGTGAGATCGTCCCTCACCGTCCGACCGGCGCGGGTGGCGGGACGGTTGGGCCGCTGCGTCCGCGGAGCGGCGTGGATGGGCGCTGAACTGGTAGGCGCCGACCGACCCGCGCGGCGCTAGAGGAGACCGAGGTCGTGGGCGGCGCTCACCACGGCGGTCCGACTGGGGACGGCGAGCTTGAACCGGAGAGCGGCGACGTGCTTGGAGGCGGTATTTCGGGAGATGGCGAGGGCAGCTGCGATCTCCTTGTCGGATCTTCCCTGCGCTACGAGGCGCAGCACCTCGACCTCGCGCGGCGTCAGCCCCAGATTCAGCGCGGCGGCGGACGGCCCATGCCGATCGCGGATCGCCGGCGGCGGTTCGATCGCCAGGACTTCGGCGACGACCCGCTCGGGCGACAGCGAGACCCCGACATCCCAGGCCGCTTCGAACGCCGCATCGCCCATGGCGGATCGCGTGGCGGAGATGGTTTTGGCGACGGACGTCTCCTCGATCGGGAAGAGCGCGTCGCCGATGCTCTGGCGGAGGGCGGCCGCGGCGCCGAGCAGATGCGCCGCCGCGCGCGGCGCGCTCGCGGCCGTCAGGAGTTGCGCGATCTGGTCGAGGGTCCGCGAGGCGAGTTGCTGCTCCCCGAGCTCGTCGGTGATGACCAGGCTATCCCGATACTGCTCCCAGGCGCCGGCGAGGTCGCCACGGTGGCGGACGCAATCGGCGAGATTATAGAGGTTGATCGCTGTCCCGAGGCGGTCCCCCAGTATCCGGGATCGATCGAGCGCTTCGGCGGTCATCGCCTCGCCGCGCGACCAATCGCCAGCCGTGATGTAGGCGCTTCCGAGGTTGCTCAACAGCAGAGCGGCGAATGTTTCGTCGCCGGTTGACCGGGCGATCGGAAGTGCTTCTTCGTAGTAGGCGATAGCGCGATCGCTCTGCCCTTCGCGGTCGGCGACAAGCCCCAGATCACTCAGGCAGCGACCGATCGCGGCCTCATCTCCCAGCGATCGAAACTGGACCAGCGCCACTTCGAACAGTGCCGCAGCGTGGTCGAACTCGCTCTGGTTGCTGGCCACGATTCCGAGACCCTGACGGGCGTAGGCAGCAGCGCGCTCGTCGCCGATCTGCCGCGCCAGGTTTAGCCCCTCATCGAAGCAGCGACGGGCATGAACGAGGTCGCCTTGCTCGTTGGCGAGCTTGCCGACCCCGATGAGAGCCGCCGCGCGAGCCGCGGGCGATCCACCGACGTCGTCCGCCAAGGCTCGCTCCAGCCAGCCGCGACCCTCGCTCCAATAGCCCCGTTGCGACCAGAATCGCCACAGACCCGCCGCAAGCCGCAGCGCTGTCTCCGGGTCTCCCGCGACGGACCAGGCCAAGGCGGCGCGCAGATCGTCATGTTCCGCCTGGAGCCGATCGAGCCATGACGGGGGCAGCGCTTGTCCCGATTCGGCCTGCTCGACCAGCCCCAGCATGTACGCGGCGTGGCGCCGCCGGATGTCCGCCTCTTCCCCGGCCTCCGCAAGCCGCTCGAGCCCATACTCGCGGACCGTCTCCAGCATGGCGAATTGACGCTCGCCGTTCGGCTGCTCCGTGATTTGCAGAAGACTCTCGTCCGCCAGCGCCGCGAGTCCGGCAAAGACCGTCTCGGCGCGGCCGACGGATCGCGCCGCGGGACCGGCGGCCAAGTCGTCCCCGAATAGCGGCGGATCGAGCTGGATCGAGAAGTCGCTTGCGAAGCGGGACTCGCGAGCGACCGCCTCCGCCGCCGCGAGACTGAAACCGCCGGCAAAGACTGCCAGCTGCCGGAGCAGCGTTTGCGCCGATGGCTCCAGCAGATCGTAACTCCAGTCGATCGCCTGCCGCATTGTTTGCAGGCGCTCCGGCGCATCGCGGGGGCCGTCGGTCAGCAGGCGCAGACGGCTCGTCAGCCGCGACAGCAGCGTCGCCGGCGAGAGCACACGCGTTCGCGGCGCGGCCAATGCGATCGCCAGCGGCAGTCCGTCCAACTGGCGGCAGATCTCGGCGACCTGCGCTGCGTTCGCCTCAGTCAGCGCGAAGGCGGGGGAAGCTGCTTGCGCGCGGTCGACGAAGAGGCGAA
>JADLCW010000488.1 GCA_020847015.1 Thermomicrobiales bacterium
CCGGCGCCGAGTGATCGTGCGGGCGGTGGAGGAGGCGATCGCGCGCGATCTGGAACCCGCCTACGCGGGGCTGTCGGAGGCCATCGACCGGTTACTGGCCGAGTACGACGAGACCGACCTGGAACTGGTGCTGGATTTCCTGACGCGGGCGATGGCTGCCGCCAACGAAGAGATTGCCCGGCTGCGCGCCGGCGGCGCGGTCAAGGGGTAGGGAGCGCGCGTCTCCGCGACGAGGAGCAGGACAACCACGAGCGGGCCGGCCCCGACATCGAGACCGACCCGCCGCCTGCGCCGCAATGCGCGGCTACCGGAAAAAGCGCTCCGCGGCCCGCTTCTCGATGTAGCCGGCGCGCGCCTCGCGCACCCCGGCGCGCCCCGACACCTCGGCCACCGGCACATCCCACCAGCTTTCGAAGCCGGGCACCCGCCGGTTTGGATCCACCTTCACGTCGATCAGCACCGAGCGGTCGGCGTTCTTGGCTCGCAGCAGCGCCTGCCGCAGGTCGCTCTCGCTGGTCGCCCGCAGCGCCATCACACCCAGGCTTTCGGCGTTCTTGGCGAAGTCGATCGGCACGTAGGGGCCGTTGAGGAGTCCGGTTTCCCGGTCGCGGAAGCGCAACTCGTTGCCGAAGGCGGGCGAACCGCAGCTTTCCTGCAAGCCCCGGATGCATTGGAAGCCGCCATTGTCGATCAACACCACGATCAGCTTCAGCCCCTCCTGCACCGCGGTGACCAGTTCGGTGTGGAGCATCAGATAGCTGCCGTCGCCGACCATCACGAATACCTCGCGGCTGGGGTCGGCCATTTTCACCCCCAGCGCGCCGGCGATCTCGTACCCCATGCAACTGAAGCCATATTCGAGGTGGTAGCTCTTGGGGTCCACCGGCCGCCACAGCTTCAGCAGATCGCCCGGCATGCCGCCGGCGGCGCAGACGACCACATCGCGCGGCCCGGCCGCTTCGTTGACGATGCCGATGGCGTTGGCCTGCGAGAGGTGAGCCGGCTCGGTGGGGCGGCGCAGATCGTCCACCACCGCATCCCATTCCGCCTTGAGCGTTTCCACCAGATCGCCGTAGGCGGGGGCGGTTCGCACACCGGCCTGCCGGGCCGCGACGGCAAGCGCGTTCAACCCCTCGCGGGCGTCGCACACCATCGGCAGCGCCCCCATCTTGTGCGCGTCGCGCGAGGAGACGTTGATGCTGAGGAAGCGCACCTCCGGATTCTGGAAGGCGGTGTGGGAGGCGGTCGTGAAATCGGAGAGGCGGGTGCCGACGGCGATGACGAGGTCGGCATCGCGGGCCAGACGATTGGCGGCCAGGCCGCCGTTGGAGCCGACCGGTCCGGCGTTCCAGGGGTGGTTCCAGGGCAGCGCGCCCTTGCCGGCCTGCGTCTCCACGACCGGGATGCCCAACCCATCGGCGAAATCGGCCAATGCGGCGGTGGCCGCGCTGTAGATGACGCCGCCGCCACAGACGATGAGCGGTTTCTCGGCCCGGCGCAGCAGATCGACCGCATCGGCCAGCGCCTCGGGGGCGGGAACCTGACGCACGATCTTGTAGGTGGCCGGTGCGAAGAAGCGGGTCGGGTAGTCGTAGGCTTCGGTTTGCACGTCTTGCGGCAACGCGATGGTCACCGCGCCGGTTTCGGCCTGATCGGTCAGCACCCGCATGGCTTCGGGGAGACTGGCCAAAATCTGCTCCGGTCGCTCGATGCGGTCCCAGAAGCGGGAGACGGGGCGGAAGGCGTCGTTGACGCTGACATCGAGACTGAGCGGATACTCCAGTTGCTGCAGCACCGGGTCCGGTCGGCGGCTGGCGAAGACGTCGCCTGGCAGCAGCAGCACCGGTAGTCGATTGACCGTGGCGGTGGCCGCGCCGGTGATCATGTTCGTGGCCCCGGGGCCGATGGAGGAGGTGCAGGCGAAGGTCCGCAGCCGGTTGTTCATCTTGGCGTAGGCGATGGACGCGTGAACCATGCCCTGTTCGTTCTGGGGACGGAAATAGCGCAGCTCGTCGCGGTGCTCCTCCAGCGCCTGACCGATGCCGGCGACGTTGCCGTGACCGAAGATGCCCCACATGCCGGCGAAGAAGCGCTGCCGCTCCCCGTCGCGCTCGACATGCTGGTTGGCGAGAAAGCGCACGACCGCCTGCGCCATGGTGAGCCGAGTGGTGTCGGACATGAGATGCCTCCTGCGGGGTGGAGTCACGAGTCATGAGTCACGAAAGCGGAGACGCGGGGGCGGATCGGGGCGATCCAGCCAGTCACGAGCCGGGAGCGGCGCTTCAGAAGTCCGCGGGGCGACGCGCGCCGCGCGATGCGCGACTCACGGCTCGCGCCGCCCGGCCGCCCCGTTCACCCGTTCCGCGACGTCCCGGAATCCGCGCAGACCGGCATTCATCGCGTCGGTCCAGGTTTCGCGGACCCAGGCGTAGCGGGGGTCGTCGCTGGGTTGCATGGTGCGCTCGGGTTCGTCGCCGGCCAGCACATTCAGATAGTACCCGGTGTAGCCGTGCGCCACGGCGAAGGCGTGGTAGCCCTCCGGCACCAGCAGCAGATCGCCATCGTGGATGACGTAGGCGGCATCGACGGCGCCGTCGTGGGTGTAGAGGCGCTGCAGGGCGAACCCGTCCGGCGGATCGATCCGGTAGTAGTAGATCTCCTCCAGATCGGCCTCGCGCGGCAGGTCGCTGATGTCGTGCTTGTGGGGCGGAAAGCTGGACCAGTTGCCGCTGGGGGTGAACACCTCGACGACCAGCAGTTTGTCGGCCGGAAATCCGGGTTTGATGATGTGGTTGATCTGGCGGGCGGCGTTGCCGGCTCCGCGAATCTCCACGGTCACATCTTCGGGCCGGATCAGCACCGGCTCCAACGTGCGGGTGGCGCGAGCGCCGCAGACGGCCAGTTCCAGCGGTGTTTCGGCGCGGACCTCGTAGCGCGCGCCGCGCCCGAGATAGAGCGCCCAGGGCGGGCCGGCGAACACGTTGGCCCGCTCGCCGATGCGCCACGTCTGACCGCCCGACTCGATGGTGCAGATGCCGCCCAGCGGCACGAGGGCGACCTCGTCGTCCCCGGCTGCGGCGGACCAACTGGCGCCGGGGTCGTGCCGCTGCACGGTGAGACTGCAGTAGGCCCAGCCGGCGCGTTCGGGATCGACCGCGATGAGGGTTCCGGAACCGCCGTCGAGATCGGCGGAATGAAGCAACAACTCGTGCGGGGGAACGGTGATGGCCATCGCGGGGGCATCCTCCGGGGCGGGACCGAGCAAGAAGCCGTAGCTGCCATCCTAGCCTATCATTGGCGCGATTGCCCCGTGGGAACATGGCAAATTCGTGCCAATCTCCGGCAGGTTTCCGGCTTACCCCCAGCGACGCGGATCGACCGGCGCATTGGCGGCCCGCGCCGCCTCGGCGGCGTAGGCCAGTTGCAGCGCCGCGCGGGCGTCGGCCGGGCCGGGTTCGGGCGACCGACCCTCGATCAGGGCGCGCACGAAGGCGCGCAGCTCCTCCTCGTAGGCGACGGCGAAGCGCTCCAGAAAAAAGCGCACGTGATCGCTGCGGACGCCGCCGGCATCCAGGCGCAGCATGGGCGTTTCCGCCTGCTGGCCGATCAGCAGCGCCCCTGCGCTGCCGAAGATTTCGGTCCGCACGTCGTAGCCAAACCCGGAGCGGCGGCTGTTGTCGATGACGGCCAGCGCGTCGTTGGCGAAGCGGATCGTGACGATGGAGGTGTCGATGTCGCCCAGTTCGGCGAACACGGGATCGGTCAGAGCCGCCCCCAGGGCGAACACCTCGACCGGATCGGCCCCCATCAGCCAGCGCACGCAGTCGAAGTTATGGATGGTCATGTCGCGGAACAGCCCGCCGCTGATCTCCAGATAGGCGCGGCTGGGCGGCGCCGGATCGCGCATGGTGTCGCGGATGTGCTCGATGCGGCCGAGCGCGCCGGAGGCAATGAGGTCTTTGGCGCGCGCGTAGGCGGGATCGTAGCGGCGCTGGAACCCGATCTGGAATGGCGCGCCGGCGCGCTCGACGGCCGCGAGGGCGGCGTCGGTCGTTTCCAGATCGAGGGCGACCGGTTTCTCGCAAAAAATGGCTTTGCCCGCTTCGGCGGCGGCCGCGATCAGCGGCGCGTGGGTGGCGGTGCTGGCTGCGATGACCACCGCGTCGATGGTCGGATCGGCGATGAGCGCCAGTGGATCGGTCGACCAGGGAACGCCGCCGACCGACTCGGCCGCCGCGCGCGCCGCGTCGGCCGAGACATCGGCAATGCAAACCAGTTCAGCGTCCGGCACGCGCCCGGCCAGCGTCCGCGCATGACCGCGCCCGATTCGCCCTGCCCCGATCAGCCCGATGCGCTGTCGCGTCGCCACTCGTCGTCTCCGGTCGCGCCGCGCGCCGGCGCCGCGTCCCACGACCGACGTTACGGGTGAGAGTTGGGATCGAGCGGGTCGGTGCCGTAGATGTAGACCTCTTCACCATCGGGCACGCCGTCGCCGTCGGTGTCCATCGCGTTCGGATCGGTGCCGTAGGTGAAGATCTCCTCGGAGTCCGTCAACCCGTCGCCATCGCTGTCGCTGGTGGCGGGGTTGGTGCCGTAGGTGTACACCTCTTCACCGTCGAGCAACCCATCGCCGTCGGTATCGTTGTTCAGTGGGTCGGTGCCGTAGACGTAGACCTCTTCGCCGTCCAGCAACCCGTCGGCGTCGTAGTCCTTGTTGAGCGGGTCGGAGCCGTAAGCGGCTTCCTCGGCGTCGCTCAACCCGTCGCCATCGGTGTCGCCATCGGACGGCGCGGCCTGCGCCTGCTGCGGAACCGGGGTCGGTTCAACCGGAACCGGGGCGGGCGGCGCCGGAATCGGCGTCGGCTCGGTCACCGGCGGGATGACCGTCGGGACGAGATGCGGCGCGGTGGTCGGCGCCGCGGGCGCCGCGCCGGACGGCGCGGTTTGCGGAGCCGCCTGGGCCGCGGCCGCGAACCCTTCCGAACCATCCACGCCATCGCCCAGCATGGCGACGGCGAAGGCGGCCGGCTGGGTGTCGCCATTGCGCAGCGTCAGCGCGCCGGGAATCATCATGGCGGAGCCAGCTCCGAGCGGAGCCGGCGGCGCGCCGACGGTCGAGTACTGCACGCGCCCGGAGGAAACCAGCAGCAGCGCCGGACCGGTGTGCGGCGGAATCTCGGTCACCTCGCCCGGCAGCAATACCGAGCGTTGCAGCTCCACATCGAATGTGCCCGCCGGGTAGTCGGTGATGGGATCGCTGGTGAACAACGTCGTGCCGGAGCCAGCGGCGGCAGCCGCCACCTGCGGCATCACCTCGATCACCCAGACGATGGACGGGTCAGAGCCGATGGCGGTGCGGGTGAACGGATCGCCGGCCGGTTGGAAAGAGGCCTGTCCCGGCTCCAGACGAACTCGCCGGGTGGTCAGATCGTTGCGGATCAGCGCGGCGCCGGTTCGCTGCAGGGTAAACGCGGCGGCTCCGGTTTCCTGCTGCGCGTTTGGATCGAGCCCCACCTCGCGCACCCGCCAGATCGTCGGCCCATCGACGGAGGCAATCCCCTGGGCGATCGACTGGACATGGGGCGCGCCCACCGTGAACTCGGGCGCGGCTGCCGGCGCGGCCGGCTGCGCCTCCGGCTGGACGGCGGTCGAGGCGTCTGTCGTCGGCGACTGCTGGGCAACGGCGGGCAGCGCGCCGCCAAGCAGCAGCGCCGCCGCCGCAACCGCCGCACGGACGACTGAGGCACGGCTCGCGCGATCGCACGGCGGGCAGGGGGGGTGATCGTTCCGCATCCGAAGCTCCTCCAGGTCGGTCGGCGCGCCATCGTCGTCGCGCTTGGCGGGTTGTGCCGCGCCCTCCTCGCCGCCAAGCTCCCGCTGGCGCGGCCGGGGCCGTGAATGCGTGCCCGCATGCGAACGGCGCCGCCCGTTCGTTTCAGGCGCACGCTCCCTTTCGATACGGGGCCGCGTGACTATACTTCGCCCATAGGTCACGCGTCACGGATCGGCTGCGGTTCTGTGACATCATGACAGGAACGCCAGCAATGAGCACGGCTACTGGCTCCACGCCCAACGCCGCCCCGGCAGATACGCGAACGAAGCGGATCGTCGTCGCCACCGAACTCGGCTACTGCTGGGGGGTGCGGCGGGCGCTCGACATCATCGAGCAGGCGGCCCAGAGCGACGGGCCGATCGCCCCCATCGGCGACATCATCCACACCCCGCAGGTGGTCGAGCGGTTGCGCGCCCGCGGCGTTCAGGGAGCGACCTCGGTGGACGAGGCGGCCGGGCGCGGGTTCCAGCGCGTGGCGATCACCGCCCACGGCATGGGACCCCACCTGAGCGAACAGGCGGCAACGGCCGGGCTGGAACTGGTCGACACCACCTGTCCGCTGGTGACCAAGGTGCAGCGGCTGGCCCAGAAGCTGGTGCGGCAGGGCTATTTCCTGGTCGTCTACGGGGATTCCTATCATCCGGAAGTGCGCGGCATCATCGGTTGGGCGGGCACCAGCAAGGCCGTGGCGGCCAAGAAGATCGTCGATCTCCCCTGGAACGCGCCGCGCGGCTCGACCGATCCGGACGCGGCGATGCCGCCGCGCAAGGTCGCCGTGGTCAGCCAGACCACCAAGAACGTCAAGGAGCTGATGGCCTTCGCTCAGGAACTGCAGGCCATGGTGATGCCGCTGGGCGGCGAATTCCGCCTCTGCAACACCATCTGCGAGCCAACCAGCGAGCGCCAGAATGCGCTGCGGCGGCTGGTGGAGCAGGACAAGGTCGATCTGATCCTGGCGATCGGCGGCCGCAAGAGCAGCAACACCGCCCGCCTGGCCGAGGTCGGCAATCAGATGGGGGTCGTCTCCCGCCATATCGAGCGCCCGGACGAGATCGAGGCGGGCTGGTTGGAGGGAGTCGATACGGTCGGCGTAACCGCCGGCGCCTCGACCCCCGACGACGTCATCCAGTTGGTGGTCGACACGCTGGTCGGGTTCGGCTACACGGCCCCGGAGGGCGGCATCCGCCCGGTCGACCCGGACTACGTGCCGGCCTACTAGCGGCGACCCGATCCGCGCGTGCATCCCGCCTGGATGAACGGCGACCGGATGTTCCCGGTCGCCGTTCGTCGGATTCGCGTCAGACTGGCTCCAGTCGCCGGTGCGGCTCCGCCGGCAATTCGACGGTGATGGCGTCGCCGGGGCGCACCTCGCCGCCGGTCAGCACCACGGCCATCACCCCGGCCTTGCGGATCAGGCGGCCCGCGGCGTCGCGGTCCAGAACCGCGGCCATCAGCCCGGGTTGCAACCCGTCGAGTTGGGCGCAGGGGTTGCGCAGCCCCGTCACCTCGATCACCGTCGCCGCTCCCAGCCGCAGCCGGGTTCCGGTCGGCAGCCCCAGCAGATCGAGGCCACGGGTGGTCACGTTCTCGCCCATCAACCCCGCCGCGACGGCGAACCCGGCAGCGCGCAGTTCGTCATGCAATTCGGCGTGGAGCAGGTGGACTTGCCGCAGATTGGGCTGGGTCGGGTCGCGCGCCACCCGCGAGCGATGCTTGACCGTTTCCCCGGCGTGCGCGTCGCCGGCCACGCCCAACCCGGGCAGCAGCCGGATGACCGCTTGCGTCGGCTTGCTGAAGGTGTGGTCGGCGCTTCGGCTGACCGCTGTCACGACTGCGCTCATCGCATCCTTCCCGATCTCCAACCGCCGGCGGACTCCACGCCGGCGCCGCGTGGATCGGAGTTTCGCATGTTGGCGCGTTGACACCTTTGCGCGCCGGGCGGTATCTTGCCCCATCACTCCGTAGAGAGCGGGAGGCACTCGTTCCACACCCACACGCATGACCCGTCCGCGGTCGCCCCGAAGTTTCGGGTGCGAGCGGACAGCGCAAAGCGGTCGGCCGTGGTCGAACGCTGGCGACGGCGCCAGCGACAGGTCGTTGGAGGTAGAGGATGGACCCGCGAATCGTCAAGCTCGTGGAAAGTCTGAACGAGGGTCGGATCGGCCGGCGCGCCTTCCTGACGCGCGCCGCCGCGCTCGGGTTGTCGGCCGGGTTCGCCGGTCAACTGATGCGCTCCGCGCCGGCGGCGGCACAGGATGCCTCGCCGGCGGCCGGGGGCGAGGATGTCGTCGGCAACCCGGCGATTCCGCATATCACCACCACCGATAAGGGGTCGATCACGCTCTATTCCTCGTGGCCGTTCACCGGCTCCATGAAGCAGCTCGGCTCCGACGCCATCGAGGCGTCCAAGATGGCGCTGGAAGACCTCGGCAACGCCGCCGGCGGCTTTGCGCTGGTCTACGAACCGCTGGACAGCGGCATCGCCGCCAACAACGGCGGCTGGGATCCTGGCAAGGAATCGGAGAACGCCAACAAGGCCATCAACGACGCCGACTGCATGGCCTATCTGGGCACCTACAATTCCGGCGCCTCCAAGATTTCGATCCCCATCACCAACGGAGCCGGGTTGTCGCAGATCTCCTTCGGCAACACCTATCCGGGGTTGACCAAGGCCATCGAGGGCGCCACGGAACCGGGCGAGCCGGACATCTACTACCCGAGCGGCGTCCGCAACTTCATGCGCACCGTGCCCTCGGACGAGATCCAGGGCGGCGCCGTCGCCAACTGGGCCATCAACCAGCAGGGGCGCAAGAAGACCTACACCCTGCACGACAACTCCCTGTACGGCAAGGGTGTCGCGCTGCTGTACAACGAGAGCTTCAAGGAGTTGGGCGGCGAGTCGCTCGGGTTCGAGGGCTACGACCCCAAGGCGACCGACTACCAGTCGCTGATGACCAAGATCGCCGACATGGGACCGGATGTCCTCTATGTCGGAGCCACGGTCGAGAACAACCCGGCCAAGGTGTTGCTCGACATGCGCTCGCTGATGCCGGTCGATGAGGTGATGTTCCTCGGCCCGGACGGGTTGATCAACCAGGACTTCATCAACGGAGCCGGTCCCGACGCCGAAGGCGCCTACGTCACCTTCGCCGGATTGCCGCCGTCCGCGTTGAAGGGCATCGGCGCCGACTACGCCGCGCGGATGACCGAGCGTCTTGGCCATACGCCGGACAGCTACGCCGCCTACGCCTACGAGGTGATGACGGTCGTGGTGCAGGCCATCGACAAGGCGCAGGAGAAGGATCGCGCCAAGATCCTCGACGCCATGTTCCACACCACGGACTTCCACAGTCTGCTCGGCGGCGTGTGGCACTTCACCGAAACCGGCGACACGTCGTCGACGACGGTGAGCATCAACCGGATCGAACCCGACGATTCGGGCAAGCTCATTTTCAACTACCTGGAAACGATCGGGTCGGCATCCTGACGATCGCCGGAAGCACCGCGGGACCGGACCATTCCGGCCCCGCGGGGTTTCCGCGTCGCCGTCCGCCTGAATCTGCCCCGTCCCCCACCGGCGCCCCGAGCGCGAGGCCGCGATGGAATTCAACGCCAACTTATTCGTTCAATTTCTGATCAACGGCGTCACCAACGGCATGCTGATCGCCCTCGTGGCTCTGGGCTACACCCTGGTGTACGGCATCGTGGAACTCATCAACTTCGCCCATGGCGAAGTGTTCATGATGGGAGCCTTGTTCGCCTTCACCATCATCGGCATGTTCACGATCGGGCCGGACACGCCCTGGTTCGCCATCGTCGCCATCTCGCTGCTGGCGCTGGCGGCGGCGATGCTGTTCAGCGGCGCGCTGAACTGGGCGATCGACCGGGTCGTCTACCGGCGGCTGCGCAACGCGCCGCGGCTGGCTCCGCTGATTGCCGCCATTGGGTTGAGCTTCATCCTGCAAGGCATCGGCATCTACTGGATCGGCTCCAACAACCTGCGTCCCCCGAATCTGATCGCCAACAACATCCGCTCCATCAATCTGCTCAACGAGTGGTTCGGGCTCGACACGCGCATCCGGCTGCGTCCGCTCGATCTGATCGTGGTCGGCATCACCATCCCGCTGCTGGTCTGGTTGAGCTGGTTCGTCGGCCGCACCAAAACCGGCAAGGCGATGCGGGCCACCGCCCAGGATCGGGAAGCGGCCGCGCTGATGGGCATCGATGTCAACCGCACCATCGCCATCGCCTTTCTGCTGGGCGGCTTGCTGGCCGGCGCGGCGGCGATGGTGACCATGTACTACACCAACACCGCCAGTTTCCGGATGGGGTTCCGCTACGGGTTGTTCGCCTTCACCGCAGCGGTGCTGGGCGGCATCGGCAACCTCACCGGAGCCGTCGTCGGCGGGTTGCTGATCGGCATCGTCTGGCAGATGAGCGACGGCTTCGTGCAAGCCTACATCCCATGGTGGGGCGCCCAGTGGACGCCGGTGGCCATCTTCGGGGTGCTGGTGCTCGTCATGGTGTTCAAACCGGGCGGTCTGCTCGGCGAGTTCACCCCGGACAAGGTTTAGGAGGGGCGCCGATGGCCGGCACAACCGCCACCCCACACCCTGCGACGGCGACCGCCGGCAACTTCGATCTGCCTGCGGATCGGCGGCGGGCGCGGCTCTGGTTCGCCGTGGCGCTGACGATCGCGCTGGCCTATCCGTTCCTCGATCGTGCGCTCGGGTTCAACCGGATCGGCTCGTTCCTGGCTATCGCCGTATTCGTGGTGCTGGCCATGGGGCTGAACATCGTGGTCGGCTACGCCGGACTGCTCGATCTCGGCTACGCCGCCTTCTTCGCGATCGGGGCCTACACCATCGGGTTGCTCACCTCGCCCTCCAGCGTGTTCGTGCAGAAGCACTGGGTTCCCCTCTGGATGCAAAATTTCTGGGCGGCGATGGCCGTATCGTGGGCGGTGGCCGCCATCTTCGGGGTGCTGCTGGGGGCGCCCACGCTGCGGTTGCGCGGTGACTATCTGGCGATCGTGACCCTCGGTTTCGGCGAGATCGTGCCGACGTTCTTCCTCAACGCCGACGCCATCACCGGCGGCACCATGGGCATCAACCCCATCGCCAAACCGCCCACCTTTTACGTGTTCGGCCACGCCGTCAGCTTCGGTCAGACCGACCAGCGCAACTGGTACTACCTGATGCTGGGGGTCATTCTCGTCTCGCTGTTCCTGGTGACGCGCCTCTACGATTCGCGGCTGGGTCGCGCCTGGCAAGCGGTGCGCGAGGATGAGATCGCGGCGTCCAGCATGGGCGTCAACCTGGTTCGCACCAAGTTGTGGGCGTTCGCGCTCGGCGCGTCGTTTTCCGGTTTCGCCGGGTCGATCTACTCGTCGGCCTTCCAGTACGTGCATCCCAGCCAGTTCGAATTCGTCGTCTCCATCATGATTTTGGCCTCGGTCATCCTCGGCGGCATCGGCAACGTCTACGGCGTCATCATCGGCGCCATCCTGATCGTCTCCTTCGACCGCATCCTCACCGATGTCCTGACCGATCCGCTTCAGCAACTGGGTCATCTGCTCCACAGCGAAACCATCGCCAGTCACAATCTCGCCAACGATCGCTATGTCGTCTTCGGATTGGCGCTGGTGTTGATGATGCTGCTGCGACCGGGCGGGCTGTTCCCCAGCGCTCAGCGGCGCGCCGAGATGACGCCGGAGAGCGACGACGTGCGCGTCGCCGAAACGCAAACCCTCTACGATGTCCGCACCGAAAACGAGCCGGCGCTGGGAGAACGCGCATGACCGCGCCGAACGCCGCCGCGGCCAAGCCCGCCGGCGCGCCTCCGGTGGAACCCGATGCGTTGCTGGTGGCTCGGGGCGTCACCAAGAAATTCGGTGGTCTGGTCGCCGTGGACGGTGTGGATCTGACCATTCCGCGACGGGCGATCGTGGGGTTGATCGGTCCCAACGGAGCCGGCAAAACCACCTTCTTCAACATGGTCGCCGGCATCTACGTGCCGACCGACGGCTCGCTCACCTTCGAGGGAACGACGATGTTCGCGGGCCGGGATGGACGCGAGGCGACCTTGCGACCCGACCAGGTCACCGCGCGCGGCATCGCCCGCACCTTCCAGAATATCCGTCTGTTCGCCAACATGACCGCGCTCGACAACGTGTTGATCGGCATGCACAGCCGCCTCCATGCCACCCCCCTGGGCGCCATCCTGCGCACCCGCAAGGTGCGGCGGGAGGAGCAGGAAGCGCGACTGAAGGCGCGCGATCTGTTGGCCTACGTCGGGTTGGCCGGCAAGGGACAGGAGATCGCCCGCAATCTGGCCTACGGCGACCAGCGCCGCCTGGAGATCGCCCGCGCGCTGGCCAGCGAGCCGCGGCTGCTGCTGCTGGACGAGCCGACCGCCGGTATGAACCCGCAGGAAACGGCCCAGTTGACGCGCTTTATCGACGGCATGCGGCGCGAGCTGGGGCTGACCGTGCTGCTCATCGAGCACGACATGAAGGTGGTGATGGGCATCTCCGATCAGGTGGCGGTGCTCGACCACGGCATCAAGATCGCCGACGGCAGCCCGGCGACCGTGCAGCGCGATCCGAAGGTGATCGAGGCCTATCTGGGCGCCGGGGCGGCGGCCATGGCGGCCAAGGTCGCGGCGCCCGCCGACCCCAAACCCGTCGCACCCAAACCCGCCGTCCCCTGACGCCCCGCGGCGGGGCGCCGCGCAACGGAGCGAACCGCACGATGCCGATGCTCGAGATCCGCGACCTGAACACCTTCTACGGGCACATTCATGCCCTGAAGGGCATCTCGCTCGATGTCGACCAGGGGGAGATCGTCACCCTGATCGGCTCCAACGGGGCCGGCAAAAGCACGACGCTGAAAACGATCTCCGGGCTGCTCAGTCCGCGCTCCGGCACGATCGTGCTCGATGGCAAACAGATTGGCGGGGTCCCGGCCTTCAAGGTCGCCGGCATGGGCGTCGCCCAGTCGCCGGAGGGGCGGCGCATCTTCCCGCGCATGACGGTGCTGGAAAATCTGGAGATGGGCGCGTTCGTGCGCGACCGACCCGAACCGGGCGATCTGGAGCGCGTGTTCACCCTCTTCCCGCGGCTGAAGGAGCGCATCGGTCAGAAAGCCGGCACCATGTCCGGCGGCGAGCAGCAGATGCTGGCCATCGGGCGGGCGCTGATGGCGCGCCCGACGCTGCTGCTGCTGGACGAACCGTCGATGGGGCTGTCGCCGATTCTGGTCGAAACGATCTTCGGCATCATCCGGGACATCAACGCGCAGGGCACCACCGTGTTGCTGGTGGAGCAGAACGCGCTGATGGCGCTGGCCATCGCCAATCGTGGCTACGTCATCCAGACCGGGCGCATCGTGCTCGCCGACGACGCCCAGGCGCTGATGCAAAACGACATGGTGCGCAAGGCCTATCTGGGCGAGGAGTGATGCCCGCCGAGCGCCCTCTGGTGTTGCTGACCGGAGCGGCCGGCCGCATCGGCACGGCGTTTCGGCAGGCGATGGGGGAGCGATTCCGCTTCCGGCTCGCCGATCTGCGCACCGAGGGGTTGGCGCTGACGCCGGGCGGCGGACACGAGATCGTCCGCCTCGACGTGCGCGACGCCGCGGCGGCCGCCGAGGCCTGCGCCGGAGCCGAGGCGGTGATCCACCTCGCCGCCGATCCGTCGCCGACCGCCGATTGGGCGTCGTCGTTGCTGCCGGTCAATGTCAACGGCACGCTGAACGTGCTGCGCGGCGCCTTGGCGGCCGGTTGTCGGCGCGTCGTATTCGCCAGCAGCGCGCACGCCGTGGCGGGTTACCCGCCGGGGGAGGTGCTCCCGGCCGACGCGCCGCCGCGGCCGATCAATTTGTACGGAGTCAGCAAGGCCTGCGGGGAAGCGACCTGCGCCTGCTTCGCGGCGCGCGGTCTCTCGTCGCTCGCCGTCCGCATCGGAGCCTACGAGGCGCCGTGGCTGCACGCGCATCCGGACCCGCACGATCTCCGCGCCTACCTCAGCCCGCGCGATCTGAACGATCTGCTGATGCGCTGCCTCGTGGCCGTGGATATCGACTACGCCATCGTCGCCGGCGTCTCCGCCAACCATCCGAATCGGTTCGATCTGGCGGCGACGCGCACCCTGCTTGGCTACGCCCCGCGCGACGATGGCTTCCGCGTTTTCGGTGTGACGCCCCCGTCGTGAATCTCGCTCACGTGGCCGGTTCGGTCGTCTCCACGCAGGGGGCGTTGACGTAGCCGCTTTTGAACGGCAGCACGGCGCCCTCGTCCGGCAGAAAGCGGTGACGCCAGATGCAGCCGTTGTCGATGCCCAACAGGTGCAGCGACACCGAGGTGATGGCCGAGGTGGTTTTCACGCGGTGGATGTCGGTCTCCGGCAGCAGTTCGTAGAAGTCGCCCTGTTTCAGCCGGCGGCGCTCCTGCAATTCCAGATGGGCCGTCGTGGCGGAGAGGCCGTCGTCGCGGCGGACGAACACCTCCTCGTCCTGTTCGCCCCGATACAACCCGACCAACCCCCAGGCGAGATGATCGTGGACGGGCGTTTGCGCGCCCGGCGGCGCCACCAGCGCCGACAGCGCGAGACTGCCGTCGAGGGCGCGGTAGAGCAACCACGTGCCGATGCCCGATCCCATGCCGCCGTCCGCCGCTGGCTCCTGATAGCGCTGCGGCAGCCAGTCGTCTTCGGCCATCAAGGTCGTGAAATGGGGGCGAATGGCCGCGATCGTGGCGCGCGGGTCATCGTGCGCGCGGCGGATGCGGTGGACGTCCGCGATGAAGGCGCGGAAGCGGGGATTGTCGATCGCCCACTCTTCGCCGGGGGTCTGGGGCAGGTCGGTCGCGCACACGATCGCACTCCTTTGCGAACGACGAAGCGTCGCTCAATCGAAAATGGCCGAGACCGGCAGCGAAAACCCCGGCAGCACATCGCCG
>JADLCW010000489.1 GCA_020847015.1 Thermomicrobiales bacterium
AACTGCTCGACCAGATCTGCGCATCGGTGCGTTGGGTGGATGTCGTTGCGTTCCTGACCGGCTCCGGCGCCAATGCGTTCTACGAGATCGGACCGGGCAAAGTGCTGTCCGGGCTGATCGGCCGCTGCGCGCGGGGAATGGAAACGACCACCGCCGAGGTGCTGCTCTCCGGCTGAATGGGAGCGTGGCACGACGCCATGCACCACCCAGCGGCCACCTCGCGGCGCTCCGGGGAGGCACGGTCCTGGGCTGATCGCTCCGCGGTCAGCCCTTCTGCTGGCGAAGCGCATGGCGAACTGGCGCCGAACAAGGAGGGACGGGAGATGACGGAGGCGGCGAGCGCGCCGGTGGCGGTCATTACGGGGGGCACGCGGGGCATCGGGTTGGCGGTGGCGCGGCGGTTGGCCGCAGCCGGATACGATCTGCTGCTGACCTACCGCGATGACGCCGCGGCAGCCGAGACAGCTCGCGCCGGACTGGTCGGGACCGGGCGTCGGGTCGAGACGCTGCAAGCCGACATAGCCACCGCCGACGGCGCGGGAGCCACCATCGAGGCGGCGATGCAGCGGCTCGGGCGCTTCGATGTGCTGGTCAACAATGCCGGCATCACTCGCGACACCTTGCTCATGCGGATGAGCGAGGATGACTGGGACAGCGTCATGACCACCAACCTGAAGGGCGCATTCTTGTGCTCCAAGGCGGCCGTGCGGCCTATGCTGCGCCAGCGATCGGGACGGATCATCAATATCACCTCGGTGGTGGGGTTGGTCGGCAACGCCGGGCAGGCAAACTACGCGGCCGCCAAAGCGGGACTGGTCGGATTCACCAAGTCGCTGGCGAAGGAGGTCGGCTCGCGCGGGATCACCGTCAACGCGGTTGCCCCGGGGTTCATCGCCACCCGCATGACCGACAATCTCCCCAGCGACATCAAGGAGGCGCTGCTGAAGCAGACGCCGCTGGGGCGGTTCGGCACGCCCGAGGACGTGGCGGGCGCGGTTGCCTTTCTCGCCTCGCCGGACGCCGCCTTCGTGACCGGTCACGTGCTGACCGTCGATGGCGGGCTGTTCATGGTTTGATCGCAGCCCGGCCCGAGGCATCGGCCAATACGGTGACGCAGTGGCGCTTGCAGCGTCAGGGGCCAGTCGTTTACGCTCTCCGTAGACATCGCCCCGCCGCTTCGATGCCGAATCGGCGCGACCGTCAGGCCTTCCCATTGCTGGCGCCGTTCATCGTGCCGCGATTCGAGCCTGGGGACGAAGTTTGGTGGGGTCCGAGATGTGGCTGTTGGAGGTCGGCCGCCGCGACTGGCGAGCCGATCCAAAGCGCGCGGCATTTTGCCGAATTCTCGATGACATCGGCATACCCTCGGCGGCGGCGCAATGTCGCCGCCTTTTTGTTGTCTCTGCTCCGCAAACTCCGGAATTGGAAGCTGCGGTTGTTGCGCTATGCGCCGACCCACTGCTGACGGAGCGGTGTTCGCGGCCGGTCGACGGACGCTGGGTGATCGATGTGCTGCCGCGCCCCGGCGTCACCGACGCCGAGGGCGATAGCCTGGCCGCCGCCCTGGCTGCTGACGGGTTCGCCGGGGTGCGAACCCGCACGGGCATGCGCTACCTGCTGCCCCCGCACGCTGACGCCGCCTCCGCCGAGCGAGCGGCCCGCCGCCTGGCGCACCCGGTGGTGGAGCACGCCTCCGTTCACTCGGCCGATCGACCGCCTGCGCCGGAGCGCTGGTCGGCCGAATTCATGCCGGAGGCAGCCCCCGTCGGTACGGTCGAGGTCGTACCGATCCGAGGGCTGGACGATGACGGTTTGCGTGCGCTCAGCGACAGCCGCCTGCTGGCGCTGCCGCTGGCGGATATGCGGGCGGTGCAGACCCATTTCGCCGCGCTCGCCCGCGATCCGACCGATGTCGAACTAGAAACGATCGCCCAGACATGGTCCGAGCACTGCGCGCACCGCACCTTTCGGGCGACGATCCACCATCGTGACCCAGACGGCGAGCGGACGATCGATGGTCTGCTGAAAACCTTCATCGTGGCTGCCACCGATCGGGTGAACCGACCTTGGGTGCGCTCTGCCTTCAAGGACAACGCCGGGGTGATCGCCTTCGACACCGACCGGGACGTGTCGTTCAAGGTGGAGACGCATAACCACCCGAGCGCCATCGAACCCTTCGGTGGGGCGAACACCGGTGTCGGCGGGGTCGTGCGCGATGTGCTGGGCGTCTCCGCGGAACCCATCGCCAATACCGACGTGCTCTGCTTCGGTCCGCTTGGCGAGTCGGCCCCGCCCGGTGCGCTGCCGTCGGCGGATGTGTTCGCTGGGGTCATTGCCGGCATCGCCGATTATGGCAACAAGATGGGCATCCCTACCGTGAACGGGGCGGTGTTGTTCGATCCCGGTTACGCGGCGAATCCGCTCGTGTTTTGCGGCACGGTTGGATTGGCTCCGCGTGGGGCGCACCCCGACCAGCCGCAGCCGGGCGATCTCGTCATCGTTGCTGGTGGTCGCACCGGGCGCGACGGTATCCATGGGGCGACCTTCTCCTCGGAAGTGCTCGATGCGGACGCCTCCGCCGATCTCGGCAGCGTGGTGCAGATCGGCGACCCGATCGTCGAGAAGCGACTGGCTGACGCGCTGCCGCGTGCTCGCGATCTCGGGTTGTACAGTGCGATCACCGATTGTGGCGCCGGCGGTTTCTCCTCGGCGGTGGGCGAGATGGCGGCCAAATTGGGAGCCGACATCGAGCTGACGAATGCGCCGCTGAAATACGCCGGGTTGCGACCATGGGAAATTTGGCTCTCGGAGGCGCAGGAACGCATGATCCTCGCCGTGCCGCCCGGCAACTGGCCCGCGCTTCAGGATGTGTTCGCCGCCGAAGGCGTGGAAGCGGCGGTGCTCGGAACGTTCACCGGCGACGGCGTGCTGCGCATTCGCCATCGGGGACGAGTCGCGGCAGAACTCGATGGCGTCTTTCTGCACGAGGGGATGCCGCGGCGTGAGTTGGAAAGTCGCTGGGAGCCGCCGTCCGGCGTCGCCCCCGTTTGCACCGCCGGTCTGACCGGGGACCTGACGCCATGGTTAAAGCGAGCGCTGGCTGACCCCAACGTCGCGTCGAAAGAACCGATCGTCCGCCAGTACGACCATGAAGTGCAGGGGCGGACGATCGGCAAGCCGCTCGTTGGACCGCGCGATATCGGACCGGCCGACGCGGCCGTGGTGCAGCCGGTTCCGCGCTCGCGGCGGGGGCTGGCGATCGGTTGCGGCATCAACCCGCGCTATGGCGCGCTGGACCCCTACGCCATGGCGCTGTTGGCGGTCGACGAGGCGCTGCGCAACGTCGTCGCCGTCGGAGCCGATCCGGCGCGGACCGCCATTCTCGACAACTTCTGCTGGGGCAACCCCAATCTGCCGGATCGTCTTGGCGGTCTGGTGCGGGCGGCTCAAGGGTGCCACGACGCGGCGGTGGGGCTGCGGTTGCCCTTTATCTCCGGCAAGGATTCGCTGTTCAACGAATATCTGACGGAGGACGGCGCGATCCACGCCATCCCCGGCACGCTGCTCATTTCGGCGCTGGGGATCGTGCCGGATGTCGCGCGCATGGCGTCGTCGGCGTCGCAGGCGCCGGGCAATCTGCTCTATCTCGTCGG
>JADLCW010000490.1 GCA_020847015.1 Thermomicrobiales bacterium
GCCCGGCGGCGATGTTCAGTTCGGCCCGGCGGCGGTTGTTGATGGCGCCGGCATCGTCCACGTTGTCTATTCTGCGTCCAGCGCCGGCGACCCGGCCAACAGCGCCACGCTCATGTACGCGCGGATCAGTGCGGATGGCGAAATTTCCGACCCTGTGTCGGTCGCGCCCGACGCCAACGCCGGCTACCAGATGATGCCGGCCATCGCTGCTGACCCCGACGGCGGCGTTCACCTCATCTGGCGCGATCAACGTCTCGTATCGTCCGAAGCGCGCGCCGAACATCCTGCCAACGCCAATCTGTTCGTTAGCGATCTCGTTGACGGCACGTGGACCGCACCCGTCCAGCTCACCGAACCCGATACTGCCGATGGCGCCGGCACCGCCGATGCTTGGCCGCATCTGGCGCTACAGAAAGATCGGCTGGTCGCCGTCTGGTCCATCTACAGCGGAGCCACCGACGAGGCGATGAAATCCGCGTCGCGCATCGAGTGGGCGACCCGTCCGCTGGACAACCCCACCGGGTGGTCGGAGCCAGTCATGCTGCTGGAGCAGACAGACGGCGAAATCGGCGGTCGGCTGATCGACGTCGCCGGCAATGCCGACGGCCAGATCGCCGCGGTCTACGGCGCTTTTGCCCGCACCACGAACGCGCTGATGCTGCGCCGACTTGATCCGGGCGCCGCCGATTGGTCGCCGGAAATTGCGCTTTCCGGGGGCGATTTCGGGTATATGCCGAGCATCGCCGTCGCGCCGGATGGGAAATTGTTCATCGCGTTCAACGCCGGGCGCAACAAGAATGTCGAAGTGGGTGGCATGGCCGTTCCGGCCGGCGCCGACAAGCCGATCGGACCGGTATCGTTGACTCCGGCCGAAGATGGATTGCAGGCTCGCGCGGTTGTGGCGGTCACGGCCTCCGGCGTTCCGTGGATCGTCTACATGCACCAGCCGATCGGCAGCAATACGGCGACCGAAATCCGCACCTTGCGTGGATTCGATGTCGGTCAGTCGGAGACCGGCGCAGGCGGCTGACCCGCAATGTCCCAACCTGGTCTCAATCGCGCGCCGCTCGGCCGGCGATAGCCGCCTCCCACATGATCGCGAGCGGAGCCTCCTGCTTCGTCCACATTTGGAATTGCAGCGCGCCCTGATGGACGAGCATCCCCAGACCGTCCTGAGTGGCAAGTCCGCGCTCGGCCGCAGCCCGCAGCAGTTCCGTATCGCGATAGGTCAGATCGGAGACGAAGGCATCGGGCGGCAGCGCATCGAGCAGCCGCACGTCGAGCGGCGCCTCGCCCGCCTTCCAGCCGATCGAGGTTGCATTGACCAACAGCAGCGTCCCGGCCAGCCGCCCGCGCAGATCGTCGCGGTCCATCCCGATCGGGGTCAGATCATCTGCTCCTAGTTCGTCGATCAGTTGGGCCGCCCGTTGCGGATTTCGGTTCGCGACCGTGATGGCAGGCACGCCGAGCGAACGCAGCGCCGCAATCACCGCCCGGGCGGCGCCGCCGGCTCCAAGCACCACCGCCGGGCGTGATGCCGGCCGAGGGCAGACATCGCGCAATGCCGCTGCATACCCGGCCGCATCTGTATTTTCCCCAACCAGTCGATTCTCAACCGGCACGATCGTATTCACTGCGCCAACTGCCCGCGCCGATGGGGCGATCTCATCCAGCAGCGCCATTACCGCCAGCTTGTGCGGCACGGTCACGCAGGCGCCGAGCGCATCCGGAGCGCGCAATCCAGCCACTCGCTCCGGAAGAGTCGCCGCCGGCGTGTGCCAACGCTCGAACTGCGCCGGGATGCGCAGGGCGTCGAGGGCCGGCTGCTGGAAATCCGGCGAGAGCGAATGGGCGACCGGATCGCCAATCACCCCGATCCGCCAGCGCGTTGTCGCCGCCATCGCTGTCCGATCCTTCCGATTCAGCTGCAATCCTTTTGATTCTGGTATTTCTCGACGTTGGCGTCTTGTTCGTCCTTGGTGGCGGCGAAGGCATGCTCGCCGGTGTCGCACTTGGCGACGAAATACATGTAGTCGGTTTCTTCCGGAGTCAGTACAGCCTGCAGTGACCCAAATCCCGGGTTGGCGATGGGACCGGGCGGCAGGCCATCGTTCTGATACGTATTGTAGGGACTGTCGACAAACAGATCGTCCCCCGACAAGGTGGGCCACCAGTCGCCGGATGTCCCCAGCACGTACTGGACGGTCGGATCGGCGTCCAGTCGCCACCCCTCATCCCACCGGCTCAGATACACATCGGCAATGATCGGCCGCTCCTCCGGCAGCACGGCTTCCTTTTCCACAAGCGAGGCGAATGTCACCACCTCATGGATCGACAGTCCCATTTCCTTGCTGCGCGTACGCATGTTGCTATCGAACTTCTGTCCGAAGTTTTGCAGCATGGTGGCGACATCGATATTCGGATCGGTGGAGGAAAACGTGTAGGTGTCGGGGAACAAATACCCTTCGAGCGAAATCTCCGGCGGGAGCGAGGCGAGGAAGTCGTACTGCGAGCGATCCACATTGGCGACGGCCTGCATGAAGCCGTCAAACCCTCCGGCGCCCCCCAGTCGCTCGTATTCCTCGGCAATCTGCTCGATCCGCCACCCTTCCGGAACGGTAATCGAAAACGACTGCGACGCATTGGAGCCGGCGGCCACTGGTTCCACGGTTGCCACCGTCTCGCCAGTGATGCGGTCGATGATCTGGGATTGGCTCATGCCTTTGCGCAGCGTGTAGGTGCCGGGCACCAACTCGCCGCCGAGCAGACGAAGCTGTCCCTGAAACAGCGTTTGCGATTTAATCAGCCCCGCATCGGCAAGCTGCTTCGCAAGTTCCGCGGTCGGCTGATCTTCCGAGACGCGCACATCCACCAGTTCCCCAATTGCCGGGGATCGGGAGGCATCAACCGCAACACCAAAAAACCGAACCGCGCCGGCGAGGACGAGCAGCGCCAATGCGCCGATGGTGAGCACCTTGAGCAGGGTGAGAACGATCCGAATCACGCAATCCGTCTCCAAATGGCGGGCGGCGCCGAAACCAGAGGCGAGCGGCGCACGGGGGCGCCGATCATAATAGGGCGCCATGGATAGTGCGCCCAGTCAACCAACCGGCGATCGGCTGGATTCGCGAGGCACGCACGCCACCCGGCCGCGCCTGGTGGTGGTGGCGGGTCCGACCGCGACCGGGAAGACCGCGCTCGCGGTCGATCTCGCTGAGCGGTTTGGCGGCGAAATCGTCAATGCTGATTCACGGTATCTGTATCGCGGGTTCGATATCGGTGTCGCCAAACCGACCGCGGCCGAACGACGCGGTGTGCCGCATCACCTGATCGATATCCTGCCGCCCGATGGCGACATGTCGCTGGCTCGATTTCAGGATTTGGCCAATGCTGCTATCCAGAACGTGCTCATGCGTGATCGGGTTCCGCTGTTGGTGGGCGGCACCCCCCTCTATGTCAATGCCGTCGTCGAGGGATGGCGCATCCCGCGCGTGCCTCCGGATCCCGCGCTGCGGGCGCGGCTGGAAGCGGAAGCGGCGGACCACGGCCCGGACGCACTGGTCGCTCGGTTGCATCAGGTCGATCCGGTGGCCGCCGCGCGCTCAGGCGCCAATTTGCGGCGAGTGATTCGCGCTTTGGAAATCTACGAGATCGCCGGCGTTCCCATGTCGGAACTGGAAGGCCAAGGCCCCCGCCCCTATGAGACGCTGGAGCTGGGGCTCAGCGCACCCCGCGAAGCACTCTATGCAGCGATCGATGCGCGCGTCCGGGACCAGATCGCGGCCGGGCTGGTGGGCGAGGTGCGCGACTTGCTGGCAGCCGGCGTCTCCCCCGATGCTCCGGCGATGGGCAGCATCGGCTACCGACAATTGCTGCCGTACCTGCGCGGCGAGGCGACGCTGGCGGAGGCCATTGCGCGCATCCAGACCGATACCCACCGCTACGTGCGTCACCAGCAAACATGGCTGCGACGCAACTCGCGACTCGTGCCGATCGACGTATCCGCTCCGGGCTGGCGCGAAGAAGCGGCGCAACGAGTCGCATCGTTTCTGCTCGCCTCGCCTGCCGCAATGGTCTGATCGACTCGGGATGTGCCTGCCTCCGTATACTTGTCACCGAGGATCGGGCGCGTTTCGCCGCAGCCCGGAGGAGACTACGTGGACAGGCAAGCATTCATTGAAAACATCGTCGACCATTTCGAGCACCCCCGCAATCGCCACCGGATGGCGGACGCCGACGTGCAGTTGGGTGGCGGCAACCCCGGCTGTGGCGATCTCATCACCATGTATCTCAAGGTTGGACCGGACGATCGTGTCCGGGAAGTCAGCTTCGAAGGCGAAGGCTGCACCATCAGCCAGGCCGGTGGTTCGATCGTCTCCGAGCTCGCCCAAGGCATGACCCTTGATGAGGTCAAGGCGATGGGAATTCCGGAGATGGTCGACGAGATGGGCGACGACATCGTCAAGAGCCGCGTGCGCTGCGCCACGCTGGCGCTTGGCACCCTGCAAGCCGCTATCGATGAGTACCGCAGACAGCGCGA
>JADLCW010000491.1 GCA_020847015.1 Thermomicrobiales bacterium
GCCGATCGCCGGCTCCACGCCGATGCTGCGGTATGGCGACGCCTCCGGCCAGCCGCCGAGATTGCGCCAGATCGCTATTGCCGCCGGTTGCCCCTCCGCGCGCAAGCGCAGAGTCAGATGGGCGCCATCCGCCACTGTCACCGGCCCCGGTTCGAGCAGCATGAAGAACAGCGCCGATGCGTCGCTGGCCAGACCGTCCAGCGGGGCGCCGAGCGGAGCTGGCCATGGTCCTTCGACAACCGGAACCGGCTCGGCGCTCCGCCAATGGTCCGGCCACACGCGGCTTGTCGTTCCTGGTTCCGCTACCAGCCGCCCGGTCTCCGATACGTCGAGCAGCATGTGCGCGGCCCAAACGAAGCGGAACCCGGGCGCCGCCTCCAATCGGTAGCACGCCGCGAGCCCGCCACGATCGCTTCGGAACGAGCGCATCAGGCGAAAATCTCGCCCGCTCGCCGTCAGCGCGTTGCCTGCGCCAACTGGCGCCCAAGGCCGACTCCAAACTTCGCCGTGGTCGCTGGCCCCGGCGATGGTCGGGAAGCATTCCTCCCAGCCACCGGCGTCGACAAACGCGCCGCCCGGGGTCGCCGACGCGCGCCCGCGCGACGCTTCCGATCGCCGCCACAGCCACTCCCGACCGCTCGGTCCCCGCAACGTCGCGACCCGCGCCCCCAGTTCGGGCTCAACCCGAATCGTCCAGCCTCCGATCTGCTCGATGGTTGCCGCCATTCGCCCCCTCCCAGATTCCTCGACGCCTCGACGATCTGCTGCTTGCGTTTGCCGTAAACAAGTCTTATTGTATGACTTATGAGCGACACCACCGACGCCGAAGCCAGCGGCGCCCTCTCCGGCTACCGGGTCATCGATCTCACCCAGATGCTGGCCGGCCCGTTGTGCGGCATGCGGCTGGGCGATCTTGGCGCCGACGTCATCAAAGTGGAGCCGCCGGCCTCCGGAGAGTTCAATCGCACGCATAGCCTCGCCGGCGCCTATGTCAACGGCGAAGCGACGACCTTTCTGGCGCTGAATCGCAACAAGCGCTCGGTAGCCATCGATCTCAAGCACCCCGATGGCGTCGCCGCGTTCCGCGATCTCGTCCGCTCCGCCGACGCACTGGTGCAGAATTTCCGAGCCGGCGTCACCGACCGCCTCGGCATCGGCTACGCCCAGTTGCGCGAGATCAATCCCCGCCTCGTCTACTGCTCGATCAGCGGCTACGGGCAATCCGGTCCCTACCGCGACCGGCCGGGGCAGGATCTCGTGGTGCAGGGTTATAGCGGTTCGATGTGGGCCGTCGGCAAGATGGACGATCCCCCGATCCCCAGCGCCCTATGGGCTGCCGACGCGATGACCGGATATCAAGCCGCTATCGGCATTCTCGGCGCGCTGCTGGCGCGGGAGCGTACAGGGACCGGGCAACACGTTGAAGTGAACATGCTCTCGGTGGTGATGGATGCACAGGCGCAGGAGCTCGTCACCTATCTCAACACCGGCGTCCTGCCGACTCGCTCCGCCGAAACCAGCGCCCACGCTGCCATACCTGCTCCCTATGGCGTCTACGAAACCGCAGACGGGTGGATCACGCTGGCGATGTGCGCGCTACCCGCACTCGGACGCGCCATCGGCGTGGCTCGCCTTGAAGAGATGACTGACTATGACGACGGAGTGCGCTTCCGCGACGAGGTGTACCGGCTGGTGCGCCCGGCAATGAAAGCGCGCCGCACCGCCGACTGGATGACCGTGCTCGATGCGGTCAACGTCTGGAGCGGGCCCGTCTACACCCACGCCGATCTGGAGCGCGATCCGCATATCGTGGCGACTGACGCTCTCATTGCAGTCGATCACCCGGTGGCTGGCCGCGTGCGCATGCCGACGCCGCCGCTGCGCATGTCGGAAACGCCGACCGGCGTGCGAATGCCAGCGCCGCTTCTTGGTGAGCACACCGCCGAAGTGCTCGGCACGTTGCCCGGCTACGACGCGGAGCGTATCGCCGCTCTGGCTGCCGACAACGCCGTCCGCGTGACCCCGCAACCCGAAACACCGGCCACCGACGGGATGCCGGCCGACGCGAGAGGGAGGGAGCGATGAGCGACGGCGCACAGGCGACACCGACGATCGAACCGGGCGAGGTGCATTTCACGGTCGAGGGCCACGTCGCCACCATCCTGATCGACCGACCGCGCAAACTCAATGCGATGACGGTGGCCATGGACCACCAGATGAACGAGATTTGCTACGAGATCAACCAGCGCGACGAAGTACGCGCCGTCGTGCTGCGCGGCGCCGGTGAGCGCGCCTTCTGCGCCGGCAGCGACATCAATGATCTGGCCCACTACGGAACCAAGTGGCAACAGCGCAACCGCATCTTCAGCCGCTCCGACTATGTCTGGGCGATGCTCACCGTACGCAAGCCGATCGTCACCGCCGTTCGCGGGTATGTCTATGGCGGCGGGCTGGAAATGATCTGCGCCTCCGATATCCGGGTCGGCTCCCCCAGCGCGACCTTTTGCGCCGCCGAGATTCGCAATGGCTGGCACGGCGGCTCCGGTTCCACGCAGTTGCTGACCCGCGTCGTCGGACCAGGCATGGCCAGCCTAATGCTGCTCACCGGGGATCCGATCGGAACCGAGGACGCGCTCCGCTGCGGACTGCTGCAAAAGCTCGTGCCGGACGACGAGCTGGAAACGACGGCCTACGCCATCGCCGAGCGTATCGCCGGACTGGGTCCGATCGCCGTCGAGTCCACCAAGAACATGATCCGGGTGGCCCAGAGCTCCGCGCTGTCGGTTGGCATGGCCTACGAAAACGACATGTTCGCCTACTGCATGCTCACGCGCGACGCGCAAGAGGGTCGCGACGCGTTCGCTGAAAAGCGTGCTCCGGTATTCCAAGGGGAATGAACGTGGAGATCGCGCCGGGCATCCACCGCATCGACACGCCACTTGGCGAACGTCGCTGCTCCGTCTATCTGTTGGCCGGGTCCGATTCCGCGCTCCTGATTGACACGGGGCTGGCCGGCTCCGTTGAGTCCGCGATCCTGCCTGAGCTCGACCGTCTCGGCGTGGAGCCGGAGCGGGTGCGGCTGGTTCTAATCAGCCACGCGGACATCGATCACTGTGGCGATGCGGAGGCGGCAAAACGCGCGTTCCCCCGGGCGCTGCTGGCGTGTCATCATGCCGACGCTGCCGAAATCGGCTCGCTGGAAGCCATGATCGAGCGCCGCTACGGTCAGTTCGCAACCGAGCACGGCCTCGTGGACTCCGCCGAAACCTTGGCGTGGTATCGGGCGGCCGGTCGGTTCGCCGAGCCCGATCTTCTGCTGGCCGGCGGCGAATCGTTCGCTCTCGGTAGCGGCTGGACGGTCGATCTGCTGCACGTCCCCGGTCACTCGCGCGGTCATCTCGCGCTGTGGGACCCTCATTCCCGCGCCGCGATCGTCATCGACGCGGCGTTGGGGCGCACCCTGCCCACACGCTCCGGCGAGCCGGCGTTTCCGCCGACCTATCGCGACGTGGATGACTATCTCACGACGCTGGATCGGTTGGCGGCGCTGGAGCCGGAGTTGGTGCTGACCGCTCACTATTCCACGATGGATCGCACCTCCGGCATGGTGTTCCTCGACGAAAGTCGCGGGTTCGTCGCGGATGCCGAGGCGGAGGTGCTCGACGCCCTGGGCAACAGTCTGTCTTCGACCATCGAGGTGTTGCAGCGGGTGGGACCGGCGCTTGGGGCGTGGCCCGTCGACACCGTACTGGCGGCGCTCGCCTTTCCGATCGTCGGCCACCTCGAACGGCTGGAAGCAGTCGGACGCGTGCGGCGGCGACATGACGCCGATGGTCTAGCTGCCTGGGAGGCAACATGACAACTTCGGCGCCGATCGCGCAGGCAGCCGATCGCCTTCTGGCGCTACCGTACGAAACGTGGGCCTTTGGCGACTCGGTCGGGTTCGAGGCCTTGCTGGCGGCCACGCCGGCCACTGGGGATTCGCGCTACGCGGCATTCGCTCACGGCTTTTTCCGCGCCTGGGCGACCCGTGCCGAACCGTATCGACCGCTCGATTGCACGGCCCCCGGGCTGGCGATGACGCTCGGCGCCGAACAAACCGGCGATGCGCGGCTGCTTGATGCGGCGGCTCGCCTGGCCGATTACCTTGCCGGTCGCCGTCTGGTCGGCGGCGTGTTCGCGACTTGGGAGCGTTCGCCGCTGCGTCACCCGTACGGACCCGGCAGTTTGCCGCCGGACGAAGCGGCGCTGCTGCGCGATCCCGGCGCCGGTGTCTTTGTCGATTGCCTCCACTTTGACCCGCCGTTTTTCGCCGCGCTGGGGCGAGTCGCCGGTGAGCCGGGTTTCATCCGCCTTGCGATCGAGCAGGCCGTCGGCTACGTGCAACTCTTGCAAGACCCCACGGGCGGATTGTTCCATCACTTCTGGCTGGAGAAAACGGAGCGTCCCTACATTCTCGGATGGGGTCGCGGCCAAGGCTGGGCGCTGCTCGGTCTGCTGGATGTGCTGGAGCAGCAAGGCTGGCGGGCCGACGCCGATCCCGGTGATGGACTCGCCATGCTGGCTGACGCCGCGCACCGCCTGGCGGACGCGATGCGGGGTGTCCAGCGCCCTGACGGTCACTGGTGGGCGGTGGTCCAGGATCCGCAATCCGGCAACGAGACATCCACCGCTGCCTTCATGGCGGTCGCGTTCGCCCGGGGCCGGGCGTTGGGGCTGCTCGGCGACGACTACCGCGAACCGGAAGCGCGGGCGCTCGCGGCGATTCGCGCCGCCACCAACGTGAACGGCGTGCTGACCGGCGTCAGCGCCGCCGTCTGGGCTTGCACCTCGCCCAACCACTACGCCCACGTGCCTCGCGGTTTCCTCGTGCCGTGGGGACAGGGGCCGCTCGTGCTGGCGTTGGCTCGGGCCGAATCAGCCGCCGCCCTGGCGCCGGAGATCGTCCCGGCGGGAGGTTGAATGCCGCCCTATGCCCGCCGCGGCTTACACGGTCAAGTCGTCCACGAGGTCGGTCGGCGCATCGTCCTCGGCGAACTAACGCCCGGCGGCACGCTGGATCTGGAAGCGCTGGAGCGTGAATACGGTGTCAGCCGGACCGTCGTTCGCGAGGCGGTCAAGGTGCTGGAAGCCAAAGGGTTGCTCCAGGCGCGCCCCAAGCGCGGCACCATCGTGCGCGAGCGCGAGCGGTGGAATCTGCTCGATCCCGACATCATCAGCTGGCGGCTGAGCGGCGGCCCCGATGTTGACTTTCTGACCGATCTGAGCGAATTGCGCGAAGCCTTTGAGCCAGCCGCTGCCCGGCTCGCCGCTGCGCGCGCCGCCCCATCGGACATCGCCGCCATGCGCGCGGCGCTGACTGCGCTGCACGCTCACCGTGGCGATCTGGAGGCGTCCACGACCGCTGATGTCGCGCTGCATCGGGCTATCGTGGCTGCGACGGGCAACGAATTATTGACTCGCATCAGCGCTTTGCTCGAAGCCGGTTTGCGCGGGCGCGATCAGCTCGCCTTCGTCCACGGCTGGGACACCGCCTATCTCGATCTCCACACCCGGGTAGTCGACGCGATCGAAGCCGGCGACGCCGCGGTCGCCGAGACCGCGATGCGAACACTGGTGACTGAGGCTGCCGGCGATGTAGCCAAGGCCCTTAGCCATCCGACTGTTCCCGTCTCCGCGCGAACGGCGTCCAACGATTCGACGGATTGACAGCACGGACAATGTTCCGTACGATGCGGTGGTGTCCGTTCTAATCATACAATATGACGTATGGCGCGCCGGCGATGGACCGGCTCGGCGAGAACGGACGACAACGGAGGTGCAGGCACGATGAACCGTCGGCTCACCCGGCCCGGTCGCTTTCGAGCGGCCGCAATCGTTGGCCACGCAGCACTAGCGCTGACCCTGTTTGGCAGTATGGTGGTCGGCGTCGCCGCGCAGGACGCCACCCCGACCACCAGCGCATTCGCACCCGATGCCGCTAAGGGGATGACCTTCGGGTTGATTCAGAAGAGCGGCGATCAGGAATACTTCATCGACGAAGCCAGGGGGTTTCGCGACACCATTGAGGCCGCCGGCGGCGACGTCATCGTGCAGGATGTGCAACTCGACGCCAGCGCCGCCATGAATGCGGTTGACACCATGATCAGTGCCGGCGTCAATGGCATCGCCATCGTGGTGCCCGATCAGAAGATCGGTCCGGCAGTCATCGAGAAGGCCCAGGCAGCCAACATCCCGTTGATCGCGCTCGACGACGTGATCGCCGACGCCGACGGCAGGGACGCTCCCTTCGCCGGTTTCGACGGCACGGACATGGGCACCAAGGTCGGTGAGGAAGCCGCGAAACTGTGGACAGAGTCGGGCTGGGGTTCCGACGGCGTCGGTGTACTCAGCCTGGAGGTCGAGGCGCTCTCCGTCTGCAATCAGCGCACCGACGCCGCGCGCAAGATGATGACCGAAGCTGGTTTCCCCGCAGCCAACATCCTCAAGGTGCCCTACGACGGCACTGCGCCCAAGGCGATCGACGCTGCTTCCACCGTGATCACCGCCCACCCGGAGTTCACCAAGTGGGTCGTCTGGGCCTGCAATGACGAGGGCGTGCAAGGCGCGCTGCGAGCCTTGGAATCGGCCGGCGTCACCGCCGACAACGTCATTGGCGTCGGGTTGGGCGCCTACCTGGCCTGCCCGGAGTGGAAGTCCGGCAACCCGACCGGATTCAAGGCCGCGCTGTACATCAGCGGTGTCGACGTCGGCATCTCCGGCGCCGAGGCGCTGTTGGGGGCCGCCATCAACGGCACGCCGCTGCCGGAGAAGGCGATCGCCAAGACCACGATGACCACGCCGGAGAATTACCAGGACTCCGGACTCAGTTGCTAACATGCGGTTGCGCCGGCGTGCCTCTGTCGCGTCGGCGCGCCGGCTCCGCGGGGCGGCCGCCGAGCTGCCCCGCCTGTGTTCCCCCGGAGGGACCGTGTCCGACTCCATGCCCGGCAGGCGTCCCAAGGCCAGTAGTCCACCACTGCTCCGCATTGCCGGACTGACCAAGCGTTTCGGCTCCGTGCAGGCGCTTGCCGATGTCGGCTTCGCGCTCCACAAGGGTGAGGTGCTGGCGCTGATGGGCGAAAACGGCGCCGGCAAATCCACCCTGCTGAAGATTCTCAGCGGTGATTACCGGGCCGATGCTGGAACGATCGAGTTGGAAGGTCGGCCGGTAAGTTTCGCCTCGCCGCGCGATGCCCGCGCGGCCGGCGTTCGCGTCATCTACCAGGAGCCGGAGATCGTTCCTGGTGTTAGCGTGGCCGAGAATTTGTTCCTCGGCGATCTGCCGCATCGCGCCGGTTTTCTTGCCGGCCGCGCACTGATGGACGCCGCGCGGGCCGCGCTGGAGCGCATTGGATTCGCCGGCGAACTCGATCCTGCCGCTCTCGGCGAAACACTCTCCGCCGCTCAGCGCCAGATGGTCGAGATCGCTCGGGCGCTCGTCTCCGAAGCGCGCGTGCTGGCGCTCGACGAACCGACCTCATCGCTGACCAATGAGGAAGCCGAGCGCTTGTTCACCCTGATCGACCGGCTGCGCGCCGAGGGCATCGGCATCATCTATGTCTCTCACCGCATGCGCGAGATCAGCAGATTGGCCGATCGCGTCGTCGTGCTACGCGACGGCGTACTGGTTGGCGATGCGCCCATGGCCGAGTTGGGCCAGGCGGAAATCGTGCGGTTGATGGTCGGTCGCCCGCTGCAGGACGTGTTCGCCCGCTCCCGGTCCGTTCAACCCGAGGTGATGCTGGAGGTGCGCGGGTTGACCTCCTCCATCCATCAGGGCATCGATCTGAGTGTGCGGGCGGGCGAGGTGGTCGCCCTGGCCGGTCTGATCGGGGCGGGGCGCTCCGAGCTGGCGGAAGCCATCTTCGGCGACTACCCGCGCACCGGCGGGACAGTGACGGTTGCGGGGCGCTCCGTGCCGCCAAACAATCCGTCCGCCGCTATCGCTGCCGGCGTCGCGTTGGCGCCGGAAGATCGCAAGCGCATGGCGTTGGTGTTGATCCGCAGCGTTCTGGAAAATGAAACAC
>JADLCW010000492.1 GCA_020847015.1 Thermomicrobiales bacterium
CTGAGCGGAGCAAAGGCTCCCGGCTGCACAATGGCCGTCGTCGGGTTGGGCGAGGCTGCCGCGACACGGCGCTGCCTTCCACGATCGGTGGTGCTGCAGGGAGGAGAGACGCGCGCCGAACGTGAGATCCTTTGCTGCGCTCAGGATGACGCGGGGCAGGGTGACGCGGCGCAGGATGACACGTGGCGACGGCGACTCTGGGCGGGGTGACCCAGACCCAGGGCGACGGCGCCTCGGGGTGGATGCCACGGGACGGCAGGCGCCGGGGCGGGAGGAGAGTCCGATGATCGCAGTCATTTTCGAGGTCTGGCCGGCGGAGGGCCGGACGCAGGAATATCTGGACATCGCCGCGGAGTTGCGCCCGCTGCTCGATGAGATCGACGGCTTCGTCTCGATCGAGCGTTTTTCCAGTCTGTCCGAACCCGGCAAGGTCCTGTCGCTCTCCTTTTGGCGCGACGAGGACGCGGTCGCCGAATGGCGGCAGCGGGTGGAGCACCGCGAAGCCCAGCAGGCCGGACGCGGCGGCGTGTTCGCCGACTATCGCCTGCGGATCGCCAGCGTCCTGCGCGACTATGGGATGGCGGATCGCGCGCAGGCGCCGGCCGATAGCCTGGCCGCGCACGGGTAACGGCGCGGGGTTCCTACTCCGTCTTGCGTCCGGCCGGGATCGCCTCATCGATCAGCCAATGGTCGCCGACTTTGGTGAAGATCAAGTCGTCGGCGTAGATCAGGCCGTCGCTGCGGGTTTCCACGCGGGCGGCCACGCGCCCATCCGGCAGCACGACCGGATCGGAGACGGAGAGCAATTCCAGCCGGGCCGCGCGCGGCAGTTTGCGCACCGGATCGGCTAGCGCCTCCTGCACTTCCGGCGGGATGCCCGCCTCGTTTCCGAACAGGTGGGCCAGCATGCCATCGGTGAGCAGCGCGTAGGCGCGACGCAGTTCGCCAGCGTTGCGGCAGGCCAGCGACTCGCGCACAGTTGCCGTGATGGCTGCCGTCGTCGCCGCGTCGGCGAGTGCGCCGGAGGCGGCGAACGGCGTCGGCAACGGGCCGGGGGTCATGACCGGGGTCGCTGTGGCGGCGTCCGTCGAGAAAAGCGGCAGCGGGCGCGGCGCAACCCGGCATTCCTCGGGTTTGGGAATCACGGGCAGCGTCGGCTGCGGCGTCGCCTGCGCCCCGACGAGCGGGGTCGGCGCGAGCAGCACGAGCGCCAGCACGCCGCCAGCCATGAATCCCACCAGCCGCGATGTTGGCGCTGCGCGCACGGTTCGCCTCCCCCTCGCGTGCCCGACTGCGGTACAGTCACCGCCATCACTCTTTGCGGCGGCAGTGCAGCAGTGTGACCGAGGCGCTACGCTCGGGCAAGGGCTGCGCCCGCCATGCGACGATGGAGCGCGGACCGTGGGCGCAACCGCCACGACAGAACCACTTTTGATCGCCACGGGAGTCGGGCGCGCCTTTCGCGGGTTGCAGGCTCTTGCCGACTACGATCTCGAACTGCGCCAAGGCGAAATTCTTGGCATCATCGGACCGAACGGGGCCGGCAAATCGACGCTGTTCAACGTGCTGACCGGTTTCCTGCCCCCCTCGTCCGGCACGATCCGCTTTCGCGGGCGCGACATCACCGGCATGGCTCCGAACCGGGTCGCCCAACTCGGCATGGCCCGCACGTTTCAGAATATTCGCCTGTTCGGCAGCATGAGCGTGTTGGACAACGTGAAAACGGCCCAGCAACTGCGCGGCAAGGCGGGTTTTTGGGAAACCATGCTCAACTTGCCTAGTTTTCACAACAAGGAGCGCGCGCTGACCGAGCAGGCCATGGCGCACCTCGTCAGTCTCGGCATGGCCAACTTCGCCGCCGCCGACGCCGCCTCGCTGCCCTACGGCTTCCAGCGCAAACTGGAAATCGCCCGTGCGCTCGCCACCGAACCGGCCGTGCTGCTGCTGGACGAACCAGCCGCCGGCATGAACGAGGGCGAAACGGCGGAATTGACCGGTTTCATCCGCGACATTCACCAGCGATTCGGGCTGACCGTCGTCGTCGTCGAGCACGACATGTCGCTGATCATGCCGCTGTCAGACCGCATCCAGGTGCTCAACTACGGCCGCGTCATCGCCGAAGGAACTCCGGCCGACATCCGCGCCAATCCCAAGGTGATCGAGGCCTATCTCGGGGCCGAAGACGCCGCCGCGATGGAGGCGACCGCATGAGCCCCACTCTGGCCCTGCACGATGTCCACGTGCTCTACGGCGCCATCCAGGCGGTCAAGGGCATTTCGCTGGAGGTGCGCGAGCGCGAGTTGGTCGCCCTGATCGGAGCCAACGGAGCCGGCAAGACGACCACCCTGCGCACGATATCGGGGCTGTTCCGCCCGCGTACGGGCACGATCGTCTACGACGATCGCGATCTGACCAAACTCGATGCCCACGACATCGTCGGGTTGGGCGTCGCGCAATCGCCGGAGGGGCGGCAGATCTTCGGCTCACTTTCGGTGCGCGAAAACCTGATGCTGGGAGCCACCCGGCGTGGTCGCAACGCCGATCTGGGCGCGGATCTGGAGCGCGTGTTCGCGCTGTTTCCGGTGCTGAAAGAGCGACTGGGGCAAGCCGGCGGCACCCTCTCCGGCGGCGAGCAGCAAATGCTGGCCATGGGCCGCGCGATGATGGCCAAACCACGCCTGCTCTTGCTGGACGAACCATCACTGGGGCTGGCTCCGCTGATGGTCGGCCGCATCTTCGAAGTGATCGCGCGTCTCAAAGCCGAAGGCGTCACTATTCTGCTGGTGGAGCAAAATGCCCGCAAGGCGCTCGAGGTCGCCGACCGCGCCTACGTGATGGAGACCGGGCATATCGCGCTCAGCGGCGATGCTCGCACGCTGGCGGCCAACCCGGATGTCGAAAAAGCCTACCTCGGGGGAGCCGCCGCGGCCGGACAACCGGCGAAGGGAGCCGCAAGAGCGTGACGACATTCGGCCAGCAATTCATCAACGCGCTCAGCCTGGGCAGCATCTACGCGCTCGTCGCCGTCGGGCTGGCGATGGTGTTCGGCATCCTGCGGCTGATCAATTTCGCCCATGGCGAGGTGCTGATGCTGGGAGCCTTCACGGCCGTCTTCTTCGGGGCGTCCGGTTGGTCTTTTCCGCTGGTCGTGCTGATGACCGTGATCGCCACCGCGATCGTCGGCGTGCTGATGGAGCGCATCGCCTACCGTCCGTTGCGCGGTGCGCCCGATGTGACGCTGTTGCTGACTTCGCTCGGTGTCAGCATCGCCGTGCAAAACGCGGCGATCCTGTTTTTCGGCGCGCAACCGCGCCCCTTCCCCACGCCGGCGGTGCTGTCTCAGCAGATCCCTCTTGGCGGCGGTCTCCAGATCAGCGGCGCCAACCTCGTCACGATCCTCTCGGCGCTGATTTTGATGGTGTTGCTGACGATCTTCGTCACCCGGACGCGGATGGGAGCCCAGATGCGGGCCACCGCCGAGAATGCAATGGCCGCCCGATTGATGGGTATCGACGTCAATGTCGTCATCATCGTCGCGTTCGCGATCGGATCGGCGCTGGCCGGGGTCGCCGCCGTGTTGTGGGGGGCGCGCGTGGGTCGCATCGAACCGCTGATGGGGTTCGTGCCGGTGCTCAAGGCGTTCGTAGCCACGGTCATCGGCGGCTTCGGGTCGATCCCGGGAGCCGTGCTCGGAGCCTATGTGCTCGGGTTCGGCGAGATCTTCCTGGTCGCCTTCCTGCCGCAGGAACTCTCTTCGTACCGCGACGCCTTCGTTTTCACCGCGCTGATCGTCATCCTCCTCATCCGGCCGCAGGGCATCCTCGGCTCGACGGAACCGGAAAAGATTTAGCGCGACCGGCGGCGCACGCGGAGCGAGCAATGAGCGAGATTGGAACGATGCCGGGCAAACGCAACGAATCCGGAACGCGGTCGTCAGCGGCGCCGGGCTGGAGGCGCGTGGTGTTGGGAGCGGCAGGGCTGGTGCTGCTGGCGCTGTTCCTCGCCTACGCCGACGCCAGTTTCACCAGCTATCGCCTGCAACTGGTGTCGCTGGTCGCGATCAACGCCGTCGTGGCGATCGCCCTGACCGTCACCAGCGGCTACACCGGTGTCTTTTCGCTCGGGCAGATTGGCTTCTTCGGCATTGGGGCCTACGTCGGCGCTCTGCTGACGATCGCGCCGAAGTGGAAGGCGCCGCGCGTGCTGCCGGGGTTGCCCGAGTGGCTGGCCGGGTTCGATACGACCAGTTGGCCGCCGCAGCTCGCGCTGCTGCTCGCTTGTCTGGCGGCGGGCGTCGTGGCCGCGGCGGTCGCCGTCGTGGTCGGGTTGCCATTGATGCGTCTGTCCGGTCATTACGTAGCGGTGGCGACGCTGGGGTTCCTGATTATCGTCAACGCCGTGCTCATCAACTGGGCGAGCGTCACCCGCGGGGCCCGCGGGCTGAACCAGATCCCCAGTCACACCACCACCTGGGTCGCCTTCGCCTGGGTCATCGTCGCCATCTACGCCGCGCTGCGGCTGCGCTCCTCCCCGTACGGCCGAGCCATGCTCGCCCAGCGGGAGAATCTACTGGCCGCCCGCGGCATCGGCATCTCGATTCTGCCAACGCGGCTGCTGGCGTTCGTCTTCGGCGCATTTTTCACCGGAGCGGCGGGGGCGCTGCTGGCGCACCAGATCGGAGCGGTGGCCCCGACGCTTTTCTCGTTCACCACCACGTTCACCGTGGTCATCATGGTCGTGCTTGGCGGTTTAGGCAGCGTCAGCGGCGCGGTCGTCGGCGCCGCGATCATGACGCTGGCTCCAGAGTTCCTGCGGGAAGTGGAAGGCGGCTTCACGATCGGCGCGATTCAGGTCGGGGCGCACCACGGTCTGGCCCAAATCATCCTCGCCGTCGGGTTCATTCTGGTCATGATCTTCCGGCCCACCGGACTGTTCGGCGATCGTGAGTTGGGCGTGGCGTTTCTCTCGCGGCGTCCACCCAATTTCGACGCTCAGGGGGCCGATGAATCGCTCACGCCGATCGTCGACGCGGGGGTGGACGCCGTGCCGGAGGACACTCGCAACTGAGCCGCGCCGATCCACCGTTTCCCGCTCGGCGCGCGGCGTGATTCGGGCAGGTCACGTACAATCGAGGCGATCTGTTGGCGCACAGTTCAATGCCAAAGTGTTCGCAGGAGGGAATCGAATGAAACCACGCAACAGCGGTCTCGACCCGGTGTCCGGGCTGATCGAGGACTCATTGTCCGGCCGGCTGAGCCGGCGGGACATTGCGCGCCGCGGGGCGGCGCTCGGACTGGCGGCGCCGCTGCTTGCCGCCATGGGTCGCTTCGCGAGCGACGCCGCGGCTCAGGACGCCACCCCGGCGGCCGCAGCTCCGACCGGCGAGCCGATCCGGCTCGGCGCGGTCTTCGGGCTGACCGGCGGCATGGCCTCGATCGACGTGCCTGGCAGCCGCGGCGCGCTGCTGGCGGCCGACGAGATCAACGCCAACGGCGGCATCCTTGGGCGACCGGTCGAGCTCGTGCTCGAGGACGGCCGCACCGATGTAACGGCGACGACCAACGCGACCCGCAAGCTGATCGACGAGAGCCAGGTGGCCGCCCTGCTGGGAGTCAACGACACCACCTACGCGCTCGCTGTCGCGCCGATCGCTCAGGAGGCCGGGCGGGTCTTCCTGACCACCGGCGCCACCGGGCCGATCATCCCGGACGTTGGCGACTTCATCTTCATGCTCCCCTTCGGTGACAACGTCCAGGCCGCCGCCGGCGCCGAGTACGCCAAGGGGGAAGGCTGGACGACCTGCGGCTTGCTGACTGACGATCAACTCGACTTCACGCTGTTCCTGTCTGACTTCTTCAAGCAGCGCTTCGAGGATGACGACATCAACGGCAAGATCGTCAGCGAGCAGACTTTCGCCTCCGGCGATACCGACTTCTCGGCCCAGATGACCGAGTTCGCAGCGCTGGACCCGCAGCCCGATTTCTGGTACTTCTCGGCGGCCCCGAACGAAGCTGGCACCACCGTGCGTCAGGCGCGCGACGCCGGGCTGAACCAGCCGATTCTCAGCGGCGATGGTTTCGACACGCCGCTGCTGGTCGAACTCGGCGGCGACGCCGCCAACGGCGTCGTGTTCGCCACTCACCAGGGGGTCTACGAGGAGACGCCGGCCGTCACCGCCTTCCGCGCCGCCTACGAGAAGCAGTTCGACACCCAGCCGGAGACGGTGTTCGCCGCGCTCGGCTACGACGGCGTGCGCCTGCTGGCTGACGCCATCGAACGCGCCGGCAGCGACGACCCGACCGCCATCCGCGACGCGCTGGCCGCGACGCACGACTTCGCAGGCGTCACCGGCGCGGTCAGCTACGAGGAGGGCAGCCGAATCCCGACCAAGGGCGTCGCGCTGGTCGAGATCGTCGACGGCCAGTACACGTTCCTGCGCAATGTGACGCCGGAGCGGGTGCCGCCGGCGTCCTAGTCAGCGCTCCACGCCGAGCCGCTTCGGCGGTTCGGCAACATGACGACGGGGGCGTTCCAAACGGAGCGCCCCCTCTCGTTTCACTTCAGTGAGCGGAGTCGCTCAGACCGGCCCGGCCAACCGCAACGCAGCGTGCAGCAGCACGTTGGCTCCAGCCGCCAGATCCTCGGGTGTCGAGTACTCCTGCTCGCAGTGGCTCAGCCCCGCTATCGAACGGGCAAAGATCATCCCGGACGGCCAGATATCCTGCATGTATTTCGCGTCGTGCCCGGCTCCCGACCACAGTCGCATGGCGTCCACCCCGGTATCGCCGCAGGCCGCCGCAACAGCTTCGACGACATCGGTCGCAAAGGGTGTCGGCTCGCTGGTCCAGAATCGCTCGACGGTGATCTCGATATCGCGCTCGCTCGCCGTCGTCGCCGCCAACGTCCGCAATCGCTCGACCAGATCGTCCAGCACGGCATGGTCGCGATGCCGGAAGTCGGTCGAGAACACGACCCGGCCGGGAATGGTGTTGATCACGTTCGGTTCGGCGGCGATGCGTCCGACGGTGGAGACGGCGCCTTCCGTCTCTCGCCCCAGTCCTTCGATGCCGGCGATCACCCCGGCCGCCGCTGCCAGCGCATCGCGGCGCAACCCCATCGGACTGGGGCCGGCGTGATCGGCGTGACCGGCGACGATGATTTCAGACCAGGTGATGCCAACGATCCCCTCCACGATGCCCACCGCCGCGCCGGCGTCTTCCAGCACCGGCCCCTGCTCGATATGCAGTTCGAGATAGGCGGCGGCCGGTCCCGGTCGGTTCGCCACCTCGCCCAGATAGCCGATGCGGCGCAACTCGTCCTCGAAGCGCAGCCCCTCGCGGTCGGTGCGGTCGTAAACGTAATCGCGCGCGAAGCGACCGGCGACAGCCCCGGAAGCGATCATCGCCGGCTCGAAGCGGACGCCCTCTTCGTTGGTCCAGTCGACGATCTCGATGGGTCGTTGCGTGCTCACCCCGGCGTCGTTGAGTGTCCGGATTACTTCCAGCGCACCGAGCACCCCATAGGCGCCATCGTATTTGCCGCCCTGGCGCACGGTGTCGAGGTGCGACCCCATCAGCACCGCCGGTCCGGATTCGGCGCCTGGCCGGCGGCCGGTGATGTTGCCGAGATCGTCAACGCGCACCGCCAGCCCCGCCTCTTCCATGCGACGGCGCAGCAGATCGCGGACGGCGCGATCCGCGTCGGAGAGCGCCAGGCGGGTTACGCCGCCGCCCGGGGTGGCTCCGATCTGGGCGAACTCGGCGAGACTGGCCCGTAGCCGGGCGGCATCGACGCGCATCGAGAAGCTTCCTTTCGTGCGGCGCGACCGATCTCGCTCGCCGGTCCGCCCGTTCGATCGCTGGACGGGGACGGTAGCACAGGATTGCCGGATCGCGGAGACTCGGCCCGGTCGCCCCTTGTTACACTCGCTCGCGATCGTCCCGCCCGACCGTGGAGCCGTTCATGTCCCGTCTCGCGCCAATCTTCGTACTGTTGCTGCTGCTTGCCGGAGCGCCGGCGGCCGCCCAATCCGCGACCCCGATCGCCGCTCCGACCATCGATGCATGGGTCGACGTGGCGCCGACCGATCGCGCCGCGGTTCGGCAGGAAGTTGCCGACTCGCTCCACCACTATCGGATCGATGCCGTGTTCGATCCGGAACGCGCCACCATCGCCGCCGACGCCGCGGTGCTCTTCCGCAACACGACCACCGTGGCCCTGTCCGAGATTTATTTCCGCCTCTTCCCCAACGCCGCCTACTACGGCGACGGAGCGCTGGACATCGGGCCGATGCTGGCGAACGGGCAACCGGCCGCCACGACGCTGGAGGTCGACGGCACGGCGCTGCGCGTCGATCTGCCCGAACTGGCGCAACCCGGCGACGCGGTCGCGCTCGCCTTCTCGTTCACCACCACCGTCCCAGCCGACTCCAGCGGCAGCTTTGGCATTTTCAACCACGACACGCGCGCCGGAACCTGGGTGCTCTCCGACTGGCACCCGGTATTGGCGGTCTACGACGAAGGGTTTGGCTGGAACATTCCGCCGCCTACCGACGCTGGCGACCCCACCTATGCCGCCAGCGCGCTGTTCGACGTTCGTCTCACCGCGCCGGCCGAAATGACTGCCGTCGCCAGCGGCGTCGTCGTGGAGAAGGCGACGCAGCACGGCATGACGACCCGGCGCTTCATCGCCGGCCCCGCGCGCGAATTCACCATGCTGGTCGATGACGACGCCACCTCCGTTCAGGCCGCCCGGGATGGCGTCACGGTCGTCGTTCACACCCAGTCGGGCGGCGTCTCGGCTGACATCGCAACCGACGTCGCGGAGATGGCGGCCGACATGCTGGTCCGCTTCGGGGAGCGATTCGGTCCCTATCCCTTCACCGAACTGGATCTGGCGGAGGCGGATCTCGACGGCGCCTACGCGGTCGCCTGGTCGGGCATCATCTTTCTCGATCGCTCGCTGATGTTCGGCGGGCTGGCTTCCGGCGACCGGGTCGCCTTCGAAACCGTGCTGGCCCACGAGATTTCTCATCTTTGGTGGGGCGCCATGGTCGGCAGCGATTCGAACACCCACGCGTTCATCAACGAAGGGCTGGCCACCGTCTCCTCGCTCGGCTACCTGCGCTGGAGCGAACAGGACGACGCGCTGGTCCAATCGCTCGATCGGTGGGTGGCCGGTCCGGCTCGCTCGCTGCTGGCGCACGGCGACGCTGTGGTCGATCTTCCCGCTGCCGACGGGCAAAATGCGGCGGCGCGCTCCTGGGCCACCTACGGCAAGGGCGCGCTTGGATTTCTGGCGATCCGGCAGGCGCTGGGCGAAGAGGCATTCTGGGGCGCGCTCGGCGCGTATGCCCGCGCCGAACGGTTCCGCATCGCCACGCCGGCCGATCTGCTGGCCGCCTTCGCGACCGCATCCGACGAACCGCTGGAGCCAATTTGGCGGGAATGGTTCGAGGACACTGCGCTGACGTCCGAGCAGATCGCGGAAGTGACGACCGCTTTTGCGGACGGAACCTGAGATCGCGCCACGATTCGCGGCCGAGCGATGTGCCGCACGGTACACTGCCGGCGGTCGGCGATGGCCTCCCGGCAGGCGGCGCGCCGATAGGCGGCGATCGCACGGTCCGGGAGGGATCGGCATGGATCAAATCTGGGGATTCGTTCTCCTTGTCACAGGCGTTCTCGTGTCCGTCTACGGCAC
>JADLCW010000493.1 GCA_020847015.1 Thermomicrobiales bacterium
AGACGCTGTATCGCCTGCTGCCGATGTTCGAGCCGCTGCATTCCCACCGGCCGGAGCGCGCGCTGATCGTCGTCTATCTGCCGCTGGCGATGCTCGCCGGGGCCGCCATCGACGCTGCACTGCGCCGGCCGACGCCGCGCCGTGACGTGCTGACGGGAATCGCGTTGGCGGCGACGGTTTGGGCGGCAATGCTGGTTTGGAGCGCGAACGGCGGGCCGGTCGTGCCGCTGAGCGCCGCGCTCGCCGCCGGAGCCGGATTGCTGCTGCTGGCGCAGGGCGCCTTCTTTCCCGATCCTGCGCGTGCGCTCGTGCCCCTGGCGCTGGCGGTGGTCGTGATCTGGGATCCGCTGCATCCATTTCTGGGACCGCCGCCTTCGGCGCTGAATCGCACCAACACGCCGCCCTACGATCTGGCGACCCAGTTGCAGCCAACGGCCGCCGCCGAATGGTTGCGCGACCGCGCAGCCGAAGGTCGCTATCTCGGCTACGACCCGGCGGTGGTCGGGCGAGAAGGAGCGCAATTGGGCGGGTATCGCGTGACGCGCGAGAACCCGGACGTCTGGCATCTGCTGAACGATGATCTGGCGACCCTCTACGGGCTGAAAACCATCCAGGGCTACGACCCGGCGCAACTTCGTCGATTCAGCCGCTACATCGACGCGCTCAACGGCATGGTGCAGGAATACCACGAAGCCAATGTTTTCCCGTCCGGCATCGAATCGCCGCTGCTGGACCCGCTCGCCGTGCGCTATCTCGTCATTCCGGCCGCGGATCGGCCGGGGCTGGATGAGCTGCTGACGCGTTACCCGCAGGTCTACGCCGACGAGTGGGTGCGTATTCTGGAGCGACCGAGCGCCTTTCCCTTCGCCTGGATCGTTCACGATCTCCAGCAGGCGGCGGACCCCAGCGCGGCCATCGCCGCTCTCGCCGCTCTCGATCTGCGGCAAACAGCGGTTCTGGAGGAACCGCCTCCGGCGGTTTCTGCGGGTGGGTCCGGGGCGGCAGCGGTGCTGACGTGGGAACCGGAGCTGATCCGGTTGCGGGTCGAGGCGGATGCGCCCGGCCTGCTGGTCGTTTCCCAAGCGTACGAACCTGGCTGGCGAGCGACCGTGAACGGAGCCGCGGCGCGGGTGCTGCCGGTCGATGGCGCGCTGCAGGGCGTGGCGATTCCAGCCGGGGTCTCGGAGGTGGAACTGCGCTACCAGCCGTGGACGCTGTCGGCCGGGCTGGCGATCTCGCTCGGCTCCGCCACGCTGCTGCTGGTTGCGCTGGCGGCGGCCATGGCGCGGTCGCGGCGGGAGCGCCCGGCTGTCACGTGAACGGGCCGCCGGCGCGTTGCCGGCAACCCGCTCGATGCAACCCGTTCCGCGACTGCTACCAGATGACGACCCGCTGGTCGGGCGGGAGGTACATCGGATCGCCCGGCGTGATGCCGAAGGCGGTGAAGAAGGCGTCCATGTTGCGCAGCGGCTGGGTCGCACGGACCTCGGCCGGAGCGTGGGTGTCGGTCTTGATCAAGGTTTCGAGGTAGGCGTCGCGCACCTTTTCCCGCCACACCGAAGCGGCGGCGATGAAGAGCCGCTGCTCCTCGGTGAAGGGCGGTTCCACAGCGACCCGGGCCGCCGGGGTCGCTCCCGCCTCGACTGGCGTCGCCTCGCCCGCGGCCGGGACGGCGATGAGCGGGGTGGCGTCGATCGCCGCCGCGCCCGGCGTCGTTTCCAGCGTGTGCAGCAGCGCATCGTGGGCGACCTGGATGCCGCCCAGATCGGCGGCGTTTTCGGTGACAGTGATCTGACCGTTGACGAACAAGCCGGGCATCGCCTCGATGGCGTCGTATTGGGCGACCAGCCGATCGTTCAGCGCCAGGAAGCGCGCGCGATCTTCATCGGTCCACCAGTTGGCAAGATTGCCCTGGGCGTCGAACTGCGACCCTTGCAGATCGAACCCATGAGTGATCTCGTGGCCGATCACGTAGCCGATGGCCCCATAGTTGGAGGCCGGATCGGCCTGATAGTCGAAGAAGGGCGGCTGCAGAATGCCGGCCGGGAAGACGATCTGGTTGTCCAGCGGACTGTAGAAGGCGTTGACGGTTTGGGGCGGAATATCCCACTCCGCGCGGTCGACCGGATGACCCGCCTTCGCCAACTCCCGGCGCGCCTCGGAGTTGGCCGCGCTCAGCACCGATGCGGCGTAGCTGTCGCCGAGTTCGACCTGCTCGTAGGTTCTCCATGTGTCGGGGAAGCCGACCTTGACGCCCATCGCGGCCAGCTTCTCGTGCGCCTTGACCTTGGTTTCGGGCGACATCCAGGTGTTGACGTCGAGCCGCTGACCGAAAGCGAGAATGACCTCGTCCACCAAAGCGTCGATGGCGGCCTTGGCTTCGGGCGGAAAGTATTTCTCCACGTAGAGTTGACCGACCGCCTGACCCATCAGCCCGTTGACCTGACCGAGCACCCGCTCGGCCACCGGCGACTGCTCCTCCTGCCCACGGAGCGCGCGGCCGAAGTACTCGAAGGCGACGCGCTCCATCTCCTCGGAGAGGTTGTTGGAGAAGTTCCACAGCACCTGCAGCGTCAGATAGTCGCGCAGCACCGCCGGATCGGCTCCGGCCAGGATGGGGGAGAGCTGTTCGAGATAGGTCTTCTCGGTGACGATGATCCGATCCTGATCGGCGACGCCGAGGTCGGTCAGATAGACCGTCCAGTCCATGCCCGGGTAGAGCTTGGCAATCTCGGCGACGGACATCGGATTGTTGGAGAGCGAGACATCCTGACTCTGCTCGCGGGTCAGCGTCGGCTCGGCGAGCTGCTTCTCCAGCGCGTAGACCGCCTCGGCGCGCGCATGCGCCACATCGGCAGGCACGCCGGCGAAACCGAGCATGCTGGCCCCAGCGTCGAGATAGGCCTCACGGATGCGCTCGTTGCCGGGATCGTCGTCGAAGTAGTAGTCGCGGTTGGGCAGCCCCAGCCACGGCCCGCCGAGATAGAGCGCGTTCATGCTGGCGTCGTTGAGATCGGCCATCACGAAAACGGGAACCGTGCCCTGCACGCCCTTGAACGCGGACCCTTCAAGGAATGCGTTATAGGCGTCCACGGAGTCGATGGCGGCGATCTCGTCAAGAATCGGCTGGATCGGCGCGACCCCGAGCCGGTTGCGGGTTTCGACATCCAGCCCCTGCTGGAACAGACTGATCGCCTTGCCCTGATCCGACTCCGGGGCGTAGGCGCCTGAGTCCGCCGCCGCATTCAGCAGATCGATCTGTCGGGTGCGGTTCTCGTCCGAGAGTTCGATGAAGGTGTTGAAGGCCGGGCGATTGGCCGGGATCGTAACCCGATCCAGCCAGCCGCCATTGGCGAAGCGGTAAAAATCGTCGGCCGGGTTGACCGACAGATCCATGTTGGCGACGTCGATGCCATGGGTCGCCGGTTGCGCCACCGCCGACAGGATGCCGCCCAGCAGCAACCCCACGGCGACGACGATGCTGCCCAGCAGCGATGCCCGTCGTTGCATCGGGAAAGACCTCCTTCGGTCGCGACGCGCGGCACGAGCGGCGCCGCCTCATCCCTCGGTCACACTACAACATAGCCGATGCGGCGCGGCAATCCCCTGGTCGGGTTGACGCGCTCGGTCGCCCGGCGCACGATGCCCATTCAACAGCCGGGCGATTCGCGCTTGAGGAGACGTCCATGACCGCCGCTCAACCCTCTGCCGCCGCGGCCGCCGATCTTGCCGAGGCGGCGTTCGCCCACTGCGTGTTTCCGCTGACCGCCGCCGATGATGTCCGACGGGATGGTCCCGCGATTTACGTGCATGGGGAGGGAGTGCGCCTCACGGACGCCGCGGGTCGCGCGTTCATCGACATGATGAGCGCGCACACGCGGGCCAATGCGCTCGGGTACGGCAATCGGGAGATCGCCGCTGCTGTGGGCGAGCAACTGGCCACGCTCCACTACATCGGCACCGCGGCAAACCTCGCGCCGCCCACGATCCGGCTGGCGGCGAAAATCGCCGAATTGACCCCGACGCCGTTGTCGAAGGTGCTGTTCGTCAACGACGGCTCGGAGGCTGTCGAGTCGGCCTTCAAGCTGGCCAGGCAATACCACGTGCATACTGGCAAGCCGCGAGCGAACAAGATCATCTCCCGCTGGAACGCCTATCACGGGGCGACGATGGGCGCGCTGTCGGCCACCGACTGGCTCGATACGCGCCACATCGCCGAACCCGGCGTGCCCGGGCATTCGCTGATCCCCGGACCGTCCCGCTATCGCAACCCGTTCGGCATGGAGGATGAGGCGTACGGCGAGTTCTGCGCGACCTACTTGGAGCGGGAGATCCAGCATCAGGGGCCGGACTACGTGGCGGCCTTCATCGCCGAGCCGGTGATGCAGGCCAATGGAGTGCAGACGCCGCCGGACGGCTATTTCGAGCGGGTGCGCGAGATTTGCGACCGCTACGGGGTGCTGCTGATCGTTGACGAGGTGATCACCGGCTTTGGGCGCACCGGAGCCTGGTTCGCCAGCGACCACTGGGACATCCAGCCCGATCTGATGACGATGGCCAAGGCGCTGACCGCCGGCTATGTGCCGATGGGGGCGGTGGCGGCGCGCGCCGAGATCGTCGACGCGCTGCCGGTGTTCCGCCACGTTCACACCTTTAGCGGTCACGCTGGCGCAGCCGCCGCGGCCAACACCGTCATCGCCATCATGGAGCGGGGCGCGCTGATCGCGCGGTCGCGCGAGCTTGGCGCCTACATGCTGGATGCGCTGACCGAAGCCGTGGGAACGCACCCCATCGTGGGGCAGGTGCGAGGCATCGGCATGTGGTTGGCGGTCGACTTCACCGCCGACCGCGCCACCAGGGCCCCCTTCGAAGACGATACGGTGGCCGCCGTCGTCCGCCGCATGCACGAACTGGGGGTCCTCGCCAGCCCCATCGGCACGGCGTTCGAAATGGCTCCGCCGCTGATTAGCGAGAAGACCGATCTCGATTTCGCGGTGGAGATCGCCGCCCGCGCCATCGACGAGGTCGCCCGAGAGCGCCATCTGGTCTGAGGGGGGCGTTCGATCGGGGCGGGCGAGACCGCTTATGCGCGCCGGCCCCGAAGGCGTGGCACCTTGAGCGTCGCGAATGATTTCGCTGCAGAAGTCGTAGCGTTCGGCGAGATCCTTCACGTCGTTCAGGATGACATGGAACGCTCTTGCTGGCGCCGAGCGGAGAGGCCGCCGACCGGCGCTTCTCGCGGACGCCGGCCTACCGGTACAGTCCCCGCGTCCGGATGTACTCCTCCACGCTGCGCGGCACCAGATGGCGGATCGGCCGCCCTTCGGCCACGCGCTGCCGGATGCCCGACGAGGAAATGTCGATCGACGGGGTAGGCACGAAGCGCACCCGGCCGCGCGCCTCCGGCACGTGCGCGTAGACC
>JADLCW010000494.1 GCA_020847015.1 Thermomicrobiales bacterium
TACGCCGGCAAAGACGTGCGCGGCAAAATCGTGCTCGCCGAACTCTCCTACGCGCCGCCGCGACCCGAGAAGACCCGCATCGCCACGGTCAACGGGGCCATCGGGTTGATCCTCATCAACTGGGGCGACGACGACAACCCCTCGGTGCCGCAGGGAACGGTCAAGCCGGTGTGGGGCAACCCGACGGTCGACAATCTCCATCTCATGCCGAATCTGCCGGCGGTCGGCATTCCGCGGCTGCACGGCATTCCGGTGCGCGAACTCTGCAAGCAGGGGACGGTTCGGGCGCGCATCATCAGCGATTGCGACCGGTTGTGGAAGCCGCTGCACCAGCCGCACGCCCGACTCGGCGGCGGGCTGGGCAACCATTACCTGCTGCTCGCCGACCATATGGACTCGTGGGGCGGCGGCGCCACCGACAACACCTCGGGCAACGCCGTCACCCTCGAAGTCGCCCGGGTGCTGGCCGACCGCAAGAACGAACTGCGCCGCGACATTCAAGTGGCGTTCTGGCAGGCCCACGAGAACGGCATCATGGAAGGCAGCACCTGGTTCGTCGATCACTACTGGGACGAGATCGACCGCGGCCAGATCGGCTACATCAATATCGACTCCGCCGGCATGAAATACGCCACCCAGTACGAAGCGACGCTCTCGCCCGAATTCTGGACCATGCACGAGGAGGCGATGCGGGCCGCGCTCGGCTATGTCACCCCGGCCCGGAAGCTCGAAAAAACCGGCGACCAGTCCTTCTTCGGCATCGGCGTGCCGGCGATTTCCGGGCGCATGGAGTTTTCCAAAGAGTTGCTGGATCGCTGGCACGGAGCCATTCTGGGTCCCTGGTACCAGTCGGTCGACGACACCATGGATGTGGCGGACAAGACCGTGCTGGAGCAGGATATCCGGATGTCGGTGGCCTATGCTTGGACCATCGCGACCCGGCCCGTGCTGCCGTACGATTTTCGCCACAACGCCCGCATTTTGCGCGAGGCGCTGGAGGGCTACGCCAAGGTCACGGATGACACCCTCGGGCTGGAGGCGACGATCGAGCTGGCCGAGACCTTCGAGCAAAAGGCCGCCGCCGTCTACGGTCGGGCGGAGTCGCTGCAGAAGCGGTTCGATGCCGGCGAGTCGGGCGGTTCGCTGGAAGACGACGCGGAAACGCTCAACGACGCCATGCGCCAGATCAGCCGCGCGGTCATCCCCGTGCTCGGCAGCGTGGTCGGTCGGTACGGGCAGGACACCTACGGCTTGAGCGCGCTGAAGCGTTGGATCCCGTCGCTGGCGCAGGTCGATCGGCTCGCGGGCAAGGATCCGCTGAGCGGCGACCACATGCTGTGGTGGGGCAAACTGGTGCGGGAGCGCAACCGCGTCACCGATGCGGTGCGCGCATTGAATGCCTTGGCGGACTCAGCCGCCGAGTGACGAATCGTTCGGAGGGCGCGCCGGCGCGCCCTCCGATCCGACACGAAGGGACACGGGGACATGCGCGCGGAGGAGACTCCCGAGACGTCGCTCACCGCGCCGAATGGCGTCGGCCAACCGCCCGACGCGCTGCTTCGCTCCGCCGGCAACCTGCTCGCCGTGCTGGCCTGCTTCTCGGTTCGCATGCCGAGCTGGACGCTGACCGAGCTGAGCCGCGAGGCGGGGTTGCCCAAGAGCACGGTTTTTCGCATCCTCGCCACGCTGGAAGCGCACAACTTTCTGCTGCGTGACGAGCAAACCGGCGCCTATCGCCCGACGATGCGTCTCTGGGAGATCGGCGCCGCGGCGCTGGTGGTGAATGGGTTGCACGAGGCCGCGCATCGCTTTTTGCCGCGGTTGTCGGAGCGCACCGGCGAGACGGCGTACGCCACGATCCTCGATGGCCGCGATGCGGTTCATGTCGATGTCTACGTGGCGCGGAGTCCGGTGCGGCTCCACGCCGATGTCGGCGACCGCTTCCCGGCGCACACCGTCGCCTCGGGCAAGGTGCTGCTGGCGGCGCTGCCGGATGATGCGGTCGAAGCGTACATTCACGGTGGACTGCCGGAGTACACCGACCGCACGCTGACCGATCCGCAGGGGCTGCGCGACGAGTTGGCGCAGGTGCGTCGGCAGGGGTACGCGCTGAACCGGGGCGAGCGGCAGCACTACGTGGTCGGCGCGGGCGCGCCGGTGCGCGACCACTCCGGCGCGGTGATCGCCGCGATCGCGGCGGCCGGCCCGTCGATCCGCGTCACCGACGATGTGCATGCCGTCGGGCGCGTCGTGCGCGAGGTGGCCGACGAGATGTCGCTGTCGCTGGGTTGCTCGCCGCAGCTTCTCGGCAATCGCGACATCGAGCCGTGACCGCCGCACGCGCGCGGGCGTCCCTTCGTCGAGCGGATTGGGATAGCGCAGCCGCACGCGCGCGAACGTCCCGCCGCATCCGACTCGTGGGACCGGGGCGAGCGCGTGAGCGCTGCACGCGTGCGGACGTCTCGCGGTCGCGGCGGGGGCGGCAGCACCAGCGCGCGAGTGCCGCCTGCGCACGGACGTCTCGCCTACCCCGGTACCGGCGACGGCGCGCAACCTGTGAGTGCCGCCCGCGCGCGAGCGTCCCGGTTGGGGACGCCGCGCGCCGTTCGCCGCGCTCCTCGCCGCGACGCCTCAGCGCGCCGTCACGACGCCGACGCCAGACCGGCAAGGCGTCGCCATACCCGCGTCATCCTGAGCGCAGCGAAGGATCTCGCGTTGGCCGCCACGCCTGCCCCCAAGGATGCGCCGCCACGTGATCTCCACAAAGAGGCGCGGTTGCTGCGGCCAGCATCCTTCGCGGCCGTCCAGGATGCTCCAAAACCGGTGGTCGGCAACCGGGGCGCCGACGCCATGACGGGGACCTCAGAAAAGACCGCGCAGCGTGGGCAGGAGCGCGCCGAGATCGGCGACGGGCTGTGCGGAGAAGAGGTTCAGCGACACCTCGTCGATCCCCTGGTCGAGCGCGTGGCGCACCTGCTCGGCGATGCGGTCGGGGGCGCCCCAGAAGACCACGCGGTCGAGATCGCGCTCGGCCCATCGCTCGGTCGACGGGGTGACACCGGCGGCCTGCAGCATCCCGGCGTAGAAGGGGAGATCGCCATAGTTCGCCAGCATTGGGCCGACCGCGTCCCACACCGCCGCCGGATCTTCACTGACGACGCAGGGCCAGGAACCGACCAGCCGCGGTCGCGCGCGACCGGCTTCGGCAGCCCCCGCGCTGAGATGCCCCAGCGATTCGTCGCGCAGATAGTCGATCGGAGCCAGCCAGGCCAGCGCGCCGTCGGCCAGCTCACCCGCCAGATGCATGGCTCGCGGACGCAGCGCCGACATGTAGAGCGGCAAGGGAGCCAGCGAATCGAGCGCCAGATCGACCGTGTAGAACTCGCCGGCGAAGCGGCAGGCGCCCTCCTTCGTCAAGGCGCGCAGAATCGTCAGATATTCTCGCAGATGGGCCAGCGGGCGCGTGAACGGCAAGCCATAGGCATCGCGCACGATATGGGCGTGGCTCGGCCCGACTCCCAGTCGGGTGCGCTCGCCGCCGATCTGAAAGAGCGCCTGCGCCTGGTTGGCCAGAACCGCCGGGTGGCGCGGATAGGTCGGCACGATCCCGAGACCGAGCGCGATGGATTCCGTGGCCCACAGCGCCGCCGCAAAAAAGGTCGCCGGATCGGGGACGTCGCGGCTGACATCGAGCCAGAGCGCCGGGAGTCCGAGCCCTTCCGCCTCCACGACCGCCGCGACGGCGTCGCGCGCGTTGCGCTTTTTCCACAATCCGAAGCTGACCCGAGATTCGACCACGTCGCCTTGCCCCCTCACTGAATTCCGACTCGCGCTATTGTCCCAGTCGAAGACCGATGACGGAAGACGGAGCGACCCACGATGCAGACCCTGTTCACGAACGGAACCATGCTCACCATGGACGGCGCCGCCGTCGCCCGCGCCATGCTGGTGGAAGACGACCGCATTCTGGCCGTGGCGAACGATCTGCGACCCGGCGATGCGACGGTCGTCGTGGATCTTCAAGGGCGCACGGTGACGCCCGCGTTCGCTGACTGCCACGTCCACCTGACCTTCACCGGTTGCCAGATCGTGGATGGGTCGCTCGCCGGTTGCCGCTCGGTGGCGGAACTGTCGGACGAGCTGCTGCGCGCCGTGCGGGCGCGGCCGGCGAGCGGGATGGTGCGGCGCTGGAATCTCGACGATGCCCGATTCACCGACCGCCGACCGGTGCAGACCGATCTCGACGCCATTTCGCGCGACATTCCGATCGTGCTCAGCCGCGTCGGCAATGGAGCCTCGCTGCTGAACTCGGCGGCCAGGGCCGCCGTTGGTCTCGACGCGTCGGTCTCGACCGTCGAGATGCGGGACGGCGAGCGCACCGGGTGGGTTTGGGGCGAAGCCAACCATCGGGCCCTCGACTTCGCGGTGTCGTCGCTCACCGATGATGAGGTCGCGGCGGTCGCTCGGGCCGCGGCGCAGCTTGCCGTGCAAGAGGGCGTGACGACGCTCCATGCGATCGAGGGGAGTTTCGCCGGGCAAGCCCAGGGCCACCGAGACCGGGCGAACCGGTCGCTGCAGCGCCTGCTGCCGATGTTGGACAACCTGCCCATCACGGTTATCCCGCTCGATTCTCAATTGGACAGCCCGGTCGATCTCGCCCGGATCGCCGCGAACGGTCACCAGGTGGCCGGCGGTGATCTCTTCTTTGACGGAGTGCTGGGAGCCGCCTATATCCCGGGCATGGCCCGGGCGGCGCTCGATCTGCCGTACACCGACGGGTTCGGCGGAAACGGCCATCTGTTGCTGGACGACGCTGCGGCAACCGGGTTTCTCCGGGAGGCGGCGCGCCACGGCGTCAGTCTGGGCGCGCATGCCGTCGGCGAGCGCGCGATCGCCCAGTTCCTGGATGGATGGGAGCGGGTGACGCAAGAGAACCCGGAGGTGCGCGCGCTCCGGCCGCGCATCGATCACGGCATCCTGCCGCGTGACGCCGATATCGCGCGGGCCGGCGACCTCGGCGTGGTGTTCTCGATGCAACCGGTGTTCGAGCGCCGCTCCGGTGGACCGGACGGTCAGTACGCCAACCGGGTCGGTCCCGACCGCGTGCGTCGTACGCATCGTTTCCGCAGTTTGCGCGATGCCGGGGTGACGCTGGTCGGTGGATCGGATAGCCCGCTCAATCGCGTCGCGCCGCTGGAAGGGGTGGAGGCGGCCGTGCATCACTCGATCGAAGCGGAGCGGCTCACCCCGCTCGAGGCCCTGGCGATGTTCACGACCGGCGCGGCCTGGGCTGGTTGGCGCGAGCAAACCCGCGGCACGCTGGCTCCGGGCATGGATGCCGATTTTGCCGTATTGAGCGCCGACCCGCGAGATGGCGACCGATTGGCCGAGTGCCGCGTCGTCGAAACATGGCATGCCGGGATGCGGGTGTGGTCTGCCGCCGACGCATCGTGAGCGCCGACGATGCATCCCGTCCCGCGAACCGTGCTGCCCCATGCGCGGCGGCGTGCAGGGCGACCTTCAGCGCCGCGCCGCGCGTCGCCGGCACGCGCTCAACGAGCGGCGGCCTTCCCGGCGCCGCTCCCGCGCGCGGCGGACTCGGCGGGTGCTTCGTCCAGGTCGTCATCCGTCTCCGCGGCGTCCTCGTCCGGCTCGCGCTCGGGCAGCACCCAGGCGGTGGCGGGTTTGATGACGTAGGGCATCAGGAAGGTTTCCGAGGAGCGCACCCCCGGGATGGTCGCCAGGCGGCGCGTGAGAAACTCGACCAGCGCTTCCTGCGAACGCACCACGACATGGATGACGATGTCGAAATTGCCGGTCAGAAAAGCGGCGAAGGTCACTTCGTTCATAGCGCGCAGCGTGTCGGCGATCGACTCCAGTTGCTGCAGTTCGACGCGCATGCCGATCATCGCCCGCACGTCGTAGCCCAGTCGCGCCGGGTCGGCGAGCATGGCGAACTCGATGACGCCGCGTTGTTGCAGTCGGTCCATGCGGCGGCGCACCGTCGACTCCGGAATGCCGGTGGCTCGGCTCAGTTCGGCGTAGGACATGCGCGCGTTGTGCTGAAGCAAGCGGATGATCGCGCGGTCGGTGTCGGTCACCAGTCGGGCCATACGTGGCTCCCTCTTTTGGCTGTTGCCGTCGTGGCGGGCGGCGTCGGGTGACAAGACGACGGCGGGCAACTCGGGTCGGGGCGACCATACCCGGCCCAACGGTCCTCAGGCGGTAATCCGCACGACCCATTCCTTCATTTTGCGGCAGCCCCGCCGGTGGACTGTGCTAGCCTTGGGCGCAGTGCACGCCAGGCGATGGCGGTGGGGTTGCCGAACCCGCGGCGGGAGCCAGAACATCGCCGGACGCCGCGCCGCGACCTCCAAGCGCTCCCGCCGCCAGATGAATTGTGCTGAGACGACCGGGATTGCGGCAGGGGGAGGGGTTCTGGTGCGGAGACATGCCGTCCTGTTGGGCGCCATGGTGATGGCGGCGCCGTTAGCGGCGCTGACCGGGGGAGGCGCGCCGGTGGCGGCGGCCGATGAGGCGCCGGTGCAGGCGTGGCTCACCGTCGCCAGCGAAACACCGGCGCCGGGATGTTGGGTCGACGCCAGTCTCGAAGTGCGCCGGGACGGGAATCCGACGCCGGATGTGGAGGCGGCGGTCGCCTTCGTCGTCGACGGCAAGGTGCAGTACGTCGATTCCGGCATCACCGGATCGGACGGATTCGCCTTTCTCGGCTTCGACACGTCGAGCGGCTATATCGGCGCCGATGCCCGCTTCGACGTACTGATCGGCGGCGAATACGCCGGCGGCGCTCCGTTGCAGATGATCGACGGCGGCGGCTGCGACGGCAATGCCGGGGTGCACGAATTGTGGGGCGTCGCGCCGATCGGTTCCCACAGCGCCGACGACGGTTGGACCTCGGATGACGGCGGCGAAGTCGTTGCCCTCTGGGTGCCGACCTACGCCCAGCAGCGCGGGCTGAGTTGCGAATACGCCTCGTTGTCGATCGCGATGTCGGCCTACGGGACGGATATTTCGGAATACGCCTTCGACGACATCGTCGGCTGGTCGGACAATCCGCATTGGGGGTACCGGGGAACCATCACCGGAACCTGGGGCGGCACGGATGATTACGGCGTCTATGCCGAGCCGCTGGCGAAGGCGGCCGAAGCCTACGGCTTTTGGGCCGATGTCTTCTACGCGCAGGGCGACGCCAGCCAGTTGACCCGCCGTCTGGATCAGGGAGCGCCGGTGCTGGTGTGGCTGGGCATGTTCGGCGACACCAGTTTTACCGCCTATGCCGATGACGGCACGCCCTATACGCTGACCCCCGGTCAGCACACCATGGTCGCCTACGGGTACGATGACAACGGCGTCTATCTCTCCGACCCCGGTTCCGGCGCCAAGCGCTTCTATGACTGGGGTTGGTTCATGTCGATGTGGAATGTGCTCGACGGCATGTCGATGAGCGTCGGCCCCAACTGATCGTCGGGCGCGATCGGACGACGCCCCGGTTTCCCGCGCAGGTCGCGGGAGGCGGGGCGTCGTTGCCTGCCCGCCTCGGCTACGATGGCGCGGTAGATCATCGCTCGACGCCAGGAGGTCCGCGTGACGCGCCCGAAAACTCCGTCGGTCGGACTCGTGTTCGACGACCGCTACCTCACCCACAACACCGGGTTGTATCTGATCGGTTATGAGGAAGCCTTCCCCTACGCCGATCCGGTGCCCCACCCGTCCGGGCCGGAGCAGGCCGGGCGCGCCAAACACCTGATGGATCTGCACGGGTTCAGCGACCGGATGACGCGCCTCGAGCCGCTGCTGGCCGATGATGCGGCGCTGACCGCCTACCATCGGCCGGAGCATCTGCGGCGGGTGGCCGGGCTCTCGGCGAACGCCGGCGGCGACACCGGGGTGGGGGCGCCGATCGGGCGTGGCGGCGACCGCATCGCGCGGCTGGCGGCGGGCGGCGCGATGGCGGCCGTCGCCGGGGTCGTCGCGGGGCGGGTCGATTCCGCCTACGCGCTGGTGCGGCCGCCGGGGCATCACGCCATGGCCGATCGCGGCATGGGATTTTGCGTCTACAACAACGCCGTGGTCGCCGTGCGCCACGCCCAGCGCAATCTTGGCGTCGGCAAGGCGCTCGTGCTGGATTGGGATGTCCACCACGGCAACGGCACGCAGGACGCCTTCTATGACGACGACTCCGTGCTGTTCATCTCGTTGCACCAGGACAATCTGTTTCCGGTTGGTTGGGGAGCGGTCGAGGCGATTGGCGAGGGGACCGGCGAGGGGTTCACGGTCAATGCGCCGCTGCCGGCGGGAACCGGCAACGCCGGGTATGGCGCGGTTTTCGAGCGGGTTATTCTGCCGATCGTGCGTCAATTCCGACCGGAGCTGATCGTCGTTTCGGCCGGGCAGGACGCCAGCGTGCTGGACCCGCTGGGGCGCATGGCGCTGACCCTCGACGGCTATCGGATGATGACCCGGCGAATGCTGGAGTTGGCCGCCGAATGCTGCGACGGGCGGCTGGTGGTCACCCAGGAGGGCGGCTATTCGCCCACCTACGCGCCCTACTGCTCGGCGGCCATCGCCGAAACGCTGCTGGGCGGAGCCGAGGCCGGGCTGGAGCCGCTGGCCGACCCCTACGGATCGCGCGTTGAAACACTGCCGCCCTCGCATACGGTGGGGCTGGACTGCGAGCGAGCGATCGAGCGGGTGCGTGCGGCGCAGGGGCGCTTCTGGTCGCTCTAGCCCGACTACGGCGGACACAA
>JADLCW010000495.1 GCA_020847015.1 Thermomicrobiales bacterium
AAAGGAGGTGATGCCCATGAGTAGTCACGGGTCTCTGGGCATCACGGTGGAAGTCGCGGGCTAATCGCCCACGGCTGCCGTGATGTCCAAAAGGAAAACGGCCGACCCGCGAGGGTCGGCCGTTTTCGTAGTCTTGATGCTCGCCGATGGCGCAGCAGCCACGAGACGGGGCGAACCGCTTGCCGTTCGCCCCGTCTCGCCAGACTGCGATTATGCGGCGCCGGTGTCCTCGGCTCCCGCCTCGGGCGACGATGCGACCGCGGCTTCGGCTTCGGCCTGCTCCATCAGATCCTCGGAGCGCTCGGCGCGCGTCTCAGTCAGTGTGACCAGCGCGGTATCCGCATCGCCGGTGGCGCGCACCCCCTCCGGCAGTTTGAGATCACCGATGCGGATCGCATCGCCTGGGTGTTGCAGACTGAAAATATCGACATCGATGACCGTCGGAATCTGCTCCGGCGTCGCCTCGACCTCGACTTGGGTGAAGAGTTCGGTCATGACGCCGGCGGCGTGCGGGTTCGGGTTGTGCAGCGCGAGTGGCGTCATCGCGGTGATCGGCTGCCGCAGATTGGGCGCGAAGAAATCAACGTGGATGGCGTTGCGGCGAACCGGATCGTTTTGCACCCGGCGAATGAAGACCGGCCGGGAGCCACCGTCCCAGACGAGATCGAAGAGGGTGGCGTGGCCGTGTTCGCGATAGAACCGCGCGAACTCGCGGTGATCCACGGTGACCTGGACCGTCTCCGACATTACCGGGCCGTAGACGACTCCGGGCAACTGCCCGGCTCGCCGCAGTCGGGCTACTTTCTTGCCCACAATCATGCGGCGTTGCGCCTGCATCTCAATCCGCGCCATGTCCGCCCTGCTCCCTTGCGTCCCCCGGGCAGCCCGGTTTGGAACGCGATTCGAGGCACAAAATACCCGCGCGCCGTGCGCGACTTCGTAGCCTACCATAGTCGCCTCGATCGGCGCGCCGCGGCTCCGGTCCGCTTGACACCCGATATCGTCCCCTCCTAGGATTCGCCAGTTCACCGGTCAGAGACAATGACGCTCTTGACACGAACGATCGCCGTCGATCGCCCGCGCCCAACATCGGCTCCTCGCTTCCACCGGAGATCGGCGCGGCGCGGCATCCCCAAGCGAGGTGGCTCGTGGGCCGATACTTGATTCGACGGGTGTTGATCTCGATCGTGTCGTTGATCGCCATCAGCATGGTGGTGTTCGGCATCCTCGCCATCGCTCCCGGCGACCCGCTCTCCGGATTCGCCCAGAACCCCAATGTGCCGCCGGAATTGCGCGCGCAGATCCGCCACAAGATGGGATTGGACGACCCCATTCCGGTTCAGTACGCCAAGTGGGCCACGTCCTATATGCGCGGCGACTGGATGGTTTCCTATACGTCCAGGATGCCAGTGCGCGACTACATCATGCAGCGGTTGCCGGTGACGATCAGGATCAGCGGATCCGCGTTCATCCTGGGCATTCTGATCGCCATTCCGATCGGTGCGATCTCCGCCATCAAGCAGTACTCGCTGTTCGATCAGGTGGCGACGACATTCGCCTTCCTTGGGTTCAGCATCCCGACCTTCTTCTCCGGCATTCTGTTGATCATCATCTTCAGCGTGAAGCTGGGGTGGCTGCCCTTCGTGTACGACTCCGAGGTGACCGGATTCTGGCCTAATGTCAAACAGAGCATCATGCCCGTGTTCGTGCTTGGGTTGGCCAGCGCCGCGCAACTGACGCGGTTCATGCGCGCCTCCATGCTGGAAGTCATCAGTCAGGATTTCGTCCGCACGGCGCGGTCAAAAGGGCTGCGCGAACGAGCGGTGGTCGTGTTCCACGCCATGCGCAACGCCATGATTCCGGTGGTGACGATCATCGCCCTGCAGATTCCGGAGCTCTTCGGCGGCGCGGTGATCACCGAGCAGATCTTCCGCATTCCCGGCATCGGACGGGCGCTGATCGACGGCATCGGCAGCAAGGATGTGCCGGTGGTCATGGCGATCACCTTCGGCATCGCTGTCCTGGTGGTCGTGTTCAATGTCGTGGCCGATCTCGCCTATGCGCTGCTGGATCCGCGAATTCGCTATGCGTAGCCTGCGGCAACGGCGCCGCGGCGCATGGGGTGTGCAATGACGCAACGGGTCGACGTCGGTCCCGCAGCGGCGGGCCCGCGTCTCGAATCAACGGGGCCGGTCGAGCCGGCGGTGGAACGCGCGACGGCGATCGACTTCCGGACGCAGAAACAGCGGTCGCTCTGGGGAAACGCCTGGCGGCAATTCCGGCGACACAAGCTGGCGATGGCCGGTCTCGTCGTGTTTACCTTCATGGTGCTGGCAACGTTCATCGGGTCCGCCATCTACCCGCAGGCGATCGACGACATCGACTTCTCGGCCAGCAGCGGCTCGCTCTCCCGGGAACATCCGATGGGCACGGATTCGCTCGGGCAAGATATCCTCGCCCGCATCTTGTGGGGCGGCCGCATTTCACTGGCGGTCGGCATCGTCTCGGCCGTGGTTGCGCTGGTGGTAGGCACCTCGGTTGGCGCAGTAGCGGGCTTTTTCGGCGGGGTTGCCGACTCCGCCCTCATGCGCTTCACCGATCTGTTCATCAGTTTGCCGCAGATTCCGCTGCTGCTGGTGGTCAGTTTTCTCTACCGGCAGGCTTTCTACAATTATTTCGATAAGCGGTTCGGCTCGGGCGTGCTCGGCGTCTTTGTGCTGATCGTATTTGTCATCGGCATTCTCAACTGGATGCCGACGGCGCGGCTGGTTCGAGCCAGCTTCTTGTCCACCCGCGAAAAAGAATTCATCGAGGCGGCGCGCTCCATTGGCGCCTCTCAGCCTTCGCTGATGTTCCGCCATATCCTGCCGAATGTGCTCAGTCCGATCATCGTCGCCGCGACACTGGGTGTCGGCGCGGCGATCATTACCGAATCGGCGCTCTCGTTTCTGGGTCTCGGATTCCCCTCCGACATTCCCACCTGGGGCTCCATGCTCTATGCCGCCAAGGACCGCTTCGAAATCGCTCCACAGGAGGCAATTTTCCCTGGCACGATGATTTTCCTCACCGTGCTGTCGATCAACTACATTGGCGACGGGTTGCGCGATGCGCTTGACCCGCGCAAGACGTTGTAGGATCGCCGCATGGATGAGACGCTCCCCTATCGCTTTCCGGCCGTCGGCGCATCGGCGCGACACGCGGCTCCGGTGTTCGTTTGGAAGTCGTTCAGTCGCTTTGTCGAGGTTTACCCGGTGGAGACGGGCTGGCTCGTGTTGTGGGGTCGCTACGAAGACCGCGGCGCGCGGCGCGTGCTGAGCGGGCAGCGCGTCTACGCCGGACTGGTTGGGGCGCGGGCGCGGTTGCGTCAGGCCGTACTCGATCTGACCTCGGATGCGGCGCTGGCTGGCGAAGCGCTGGTGCTGTTCGACCGCCATCGCTTTCCCGCCCATCGACCGCGGCCGCTGCCGCCTCCGCTCTAGTCGCTCCCGGCCTTGCCTCGGCCGGTCTTGTCGGGCTCCCGGGAGATCGGTGAAGATCGCAGTTGGATCTGGGCGCGCCGAACTCCGAGGGTCGGCCGGCGGCTGCGCCCGCGACGCAGACCGAGGCGGATGGTGCGGATCGCGATTTTGGGAACCGGGGCGATGGGGTTGCTGGTGGGCGCCCTCCTTGGGATCGCCGTGCGGCCGCCGCTGATGCTGACTCGAGCGCGAGGCGGCGCCGCGCCGGTCCGTCACCTGGTTCGTGTCCGCTCCGCCGACGCGCCGCCGCTGGAAACCTCACTCGATTTCGCTGCCGATCCGGCAGCGGTCGTCGGCGCCGATTGTCTGCTGGTGCTCGTCAAAGCCTGGGCCACCGCCGACGCGCTGGCGCCTTGGCGGCCTTACCTGTCCTCGTCCACCCTGGTGCTGACGTTGCAGAATGGCTTGGGCAACCGCGAGCAGGTGGTCGCCGCGCTGCCCGACCACCCTGTCGGCCGCATCGCGGCCGGGGTCACCACCGAGGCGGCGCTGCGCGTCGGACCACGCGAGGTCGCCCACACCGGGCGCGGTCGCACGACGCTCGGGCCGGCGGCGGGAGTGCCCCGGACACTCGCCGAGCTGGCTGCGGCGTTGACCGCAGCCGGGTTGCCGGCTACCGTCGAGCCGGAGATCGAGCAGGCGATCTGGGAGAAACTGGCGGTCAACGCCGCCATCAATGGCTTGACCGCGCTGGCGGGTGTCGAAAACGGCGCAATCGCAACCCGGCCGGATCTCGCCGAGGTCGCCACGGCCGTGGCGCGCGAAGTGGCGGCGGTGGCCGCGGTCGAAGGCATCATCCTTGATGATCCCGCCGCGACGGCGCTGTCGGTGGCGAGCGCGACCGCGCGCAATCGTTCGTCGATGGCCATCGATGTGGAAACCGGTCGCCGCAGCGAGGTGGATGCGATCCACGGCGCGGTGGTCGAGCGGGCGCGTGCTGCCGGGATCGCGACCCCGGTGACCGCCACGCTGGCTGCCTTGATTCGAGCGCACGAATCTGTAGTTCACATGCGGGGCGATTGAAGAGAGCGAGGAGCCGATGACCGCGTCTGGCGACCGAGAGCCGCAGCCGGCAAAGAAATTGACGATTCCTGAAATTCGCGCCCGGCGCGGGGGCGTTCCGCTGGCGATGGTTACCGCCTATGACTATCCCACTGCGCGCCTGGCTGAAGAAGCGGGAATCGACCTGATCCTGGTTGGCGACTCACTGGGGATGGTGGTGCTCGGCTACGACTCCACGGTGCCGGTCACGCTTGACGACATCGTGCATCACTGTCGCGCCGTGGTGCGTGGAGCACCGCGCACCCACGTGGTGGCCGATTTGCCATTCCTCACCTACGCGATCGACGATGCGCGCACCATCGAACATGCCGGCCGCCTGATTCAGGAGGGCGGGGCCGATGCGGTCAAGATCGAGGGCGGGCGAGACGTCGCGCCGCGCATCGCGGCGCTGGTCCGAGCCGGAATCCCGACCATGGGTCACGTCGGGTTGTTGCCGCAGCGGGTCGGGGAACTGGGCGGATTCAAGGTGCAAGGTCGCGACATTGCGAGCGCGCGGGCGCTGCTCGATGATGCCGCCGCCGTAGCCGAGGCGGGAGCCTACGCGATGGTAGTGGAGGCTGTGCCGGCCGAACTTGCGGCAAGGCTCACCGAGCGCGCATCGATTCCCACCATCGGCATCGGCGCCGGCGCCGCCTGTGACGGGCAAGTGCTGGTTTCCCAGGATCTCCTGGGGTTCGAGCAGCGCACCGCGCCGCGCTTCGTGAAGCGCTACGCCGAACTTGGCGCCGCCGCCCGCTCCGCCTACGCCGCCTACGCCGCCGATGTTCGCTCTCGCACCTTCCCGGGTCCGGCGCAGAGCTACCGCATGCCGGAGGACGCGTTGCGTGCGCTCGAGGAAACAATCGGGTGAGTGCGGGCCGGGTCGTCGCCACGCGAGCGGAGCTGCGGGCGGCGCTGGGCGATACCGCGCCGGGGCTCGTGCCCACGATGGGCGCACTCCATGACGGCCATTTGGCGCTCATTGCTCGCGCGGCCACCGAGAACTTGCTGGTGGTCGTGAGCGTGTTCGTCAATCCCACCCAGTTCAGCGATCCAGACGATTTCGCTCGTTACCCGCGCGATCCGGCGCGCGATGTGGCGGCAGCCTTCGCTGCCGGGGCCGGCATTGTCTTCACGCCGGAAGCATCGGCAATTTACCCGCCGGGAGCGGCCACCCGGGTGGAGGTTGCTGGACCCGCACTCCGGTGGGAGGGCGCGGTGCGACCCGGCCACTTCATTGGCGTCGCGACGGTGGTGACGATCTTGCTCGATCTTGTCCGGCCGGCGCGATCGTACTTCGGGGAGAAGGATTACCAGCAGCTTCAGGTCATTCGCCGCTTGCACGCCGATTTGGCGCTGCCAGGCGAGATCATCGGTTGCCCGACGGTGCGGGACGCGGATGGCTTGGCGCTGTCGTCACGCAACGCGCGGCTTTCGCCAGAGGCGCGGCGAGCGGCACGGGCGATTCCAGACGCGCTGCAGGCGATGGTGGAACGCGCCGGCGAGGGGGAAACCGAGGTCTCGGCGCTCATAGCCACGGGAGAAGCCGTGCTGCGGCGCGAACCGGCTCTTGCGATCGACCATCTCGTCGTGGTGGACGGGATATCGCTCGAACCGCTGACGACGCTAACCCCGGGCGCGCGGGCGCTGATCGCGGTCGAATTGGATGGCGTCCGCCTGATCGACAATCGCGAACTGCGGAATCCGAGGCTTTGACGTGGGGCTGCTCATCGACATCGGCGTTGCCAAGACCAACAAGTACGCCAGCCGTGAAAGCGGCGATACCGTGGAGGTGGTGGAACGACCCGGCGGCGGCATCTCGGCAGTCGTCTGCGACGGGCAAGGATCCGGTCGCGCCGCCAAGACGCTCAGCGTGTTGGTCACCAGCAAAGCGGTCGCCATGCTGACCGAGGGTGTGCGCGACGGCGCCGTGGCGCGGGGGGTTCACGACAGCCTGTTCGCCTTCCGCCACGGACAGGTGTCCGCCACGCTGGAGATCCTGTCGGTTGACTTGCGCAGCAACACCGTGGTGGCGACTCGCAACACGGTGACGCCGATGATCGCCGGCCCGATCGGCGCTCCGCATCTCTACGAAAGCGATGCCGGCCCCATCGGGCGCTACCATCTCGGCCGGCCGCACGTAGCGCAGTGGCCGCTGGAGATCGGATTCGTGGCGGTTGTCGTCACGGACGGAGTCGTTACGGCCGGTCGCCACTGCGGTCATTCACCGATCGACCTGCTGACCTGGGTCGCCGATGTCGATCCGGCGACGCCGGCCGCGGATCTGGCGCACCGATTGCTGGTTGAGGCGATCGCGCTCGATCGCGATCGTCCAGGCGACGACATGAGCGTTGTAGCGTTGCGCTTGCGCGAATCCGAGACGGAGCCGCTAGTGCGCCGCATGGCGGTTCAGATTCCGCTGCCATGAACGCGCCGCCGCGGCGCTGGTTCGATCGGCGCGATGTCAACTCCGGGTCGCGTGCGACGTCGGTGATGGGGCCGCGCGTGGTGGTGGTTGGTCCATGCGCGGCCGGCAAGAGCACGCTGGCGGCAGGATTGCGCGAGTTGGGGTTCGATGCTCGAGTCTGCGGCCAGGAGCACAGCGAGATCTCGACCTTGTGGCTTCGTCAGCAGCCCGATGTCGTCGTGGCGCTGGATGTCGATCTGGAAACGATCCGCGCCCGCCGCCAGGAGGCCGCATGGCCCCGATGGTTGTACGAAACGCAACGTCGCCGGTTGCGGCACGCCAACGAAGCGGCGGCACTGCGGATCGACACCGCGCTGCTCGGGCAGGACGAGGTGCTCGCGGCAGTCTCCGGCTTTCTGGCCGAGCGCGACGCATAGTCGGGTGCTGCGCCCGAGTCGCCGCTCAGTTCGCGGTAAACGAAATTCCGGGTCGGGTCAACGTCGCGCCGCCGATGCCGGTCGTCGTCAGCAAATCCCGCTCGCGGCGAAGCAGGCGTCGGATGTCGAGCAACCGGTCGCGCGCGGTGGGCCATTCGAGCAGTCGCTGCAGCTCCCAGGCATCCAACGGCGCACGCGCGCACAGCGCGTACGCGAGTTCGATCGGATCTTCTGGTAGTTCCTCGCGCGGAACTTCCGTTTCGGCCATCCGTTCAAACGCGCCGAGAAACTGGTCGTAAACTCGCAGGGCATCGTCGGTCAGAGAATCCAGCTCAGTGGACTCCGAGGTCGAACCGAGCGGTTCCGCCAGCCAATCGACCTCCCCCGTGAGATACCCGGCGGACCACTCTTCGGAGCGCACCTGAAAGCGCCGGCCGCCACGAACGATGAGATCGTAGCGGCCGTCCGGGTAGCGCCCCGCCCCGATCATTTCTGCCGCACACCCCACACGGTGGATCTCCGGTCGGTCGCCGACCGCGTTGCCCCGCTTGGTCAGCACGACACCGAACATTGGCGAGGCGTTCTGGCGATCGCGCATCAAGCGCCGATAGCGGTCCTCGAAAATGTGCAGCGGCAGCAGCATGGACGGAAAGAGCACGACGCCGAGTGGAAACAGCGGAAGCCGGTCGGTCATCGGACTGCCTTCGCTGCCTGCCAGGCCACGTTCGGCTTGGCGCCGACGCCTCTGCGCTCTATCATCGCGACCATGCGAAACTCCCCCAGCTGGAAGCCGGCACGAGCTGCGCGGATCGGCGCGGCAATCGCGTTCACACTGGCCCTCCTGACAGCCCCGGCCGGGGCGGCGGATCCGCGCGGCGCGACCCCTACCCCGGTCGTCATCGACGGTGCGGTGGGTGGCGCGCCGGTCGTACTGGAGGCAACCGATGCGCGCCCCGCGGCAACGCCAACGGGCGAACAAACGATCCGCCTCGCGGGTCCGACCGATCCCATCGACACCTTCGACCCCGCGCTCGCCAAGGATGCCACGGCCGCATTTTTCGCGCGGCAGCTTTTCCGCGGATTGACCCGTCTCGATGCCGACCTGAACGCGGTTCCCGAGCTTGCCGAGCGGATCGAGATTTCTGCGGACGGGTTGACCTATACCTTCGCGCTGCGGCCGGGTGCGACCTTTCAGGATGGTTCGCCCATTCTCGCCGCCGACGTGATTGGCTCGCTGACGCGCGCCTTGTCTCCCGCTACGACCGGCGGCGAGGCGACCCTTCTCGGCGGGCCAACCTATTTGTCGGACATCGAGGGTGCGGCCGATGTCGTTGCCGGGCGAGCGGAGACGCTGCGCGGCGCCCGTGCGCTGGACGACCGCACGGTGGAGATTCGACTCGCGCACCCGCGCGCGACCTTCCTGATGAAACTGGCCGCCGCCGCAGCGTCGATCGTCGATGTCGAGCAAGCGGCGGCGGATCCCGAGTGGTGGCGACAGCCGAATACGAGCGGTCCTTTCCGTATTGCCGGGTGGGAACCTGACGAAGCGCTGACGCTGGAGGCGGTTCCGGGTTTTGCGCCGGGAGCGCCGCATCTGGAACGCGTCGAGTTTCGGCTCGGGCCCAACGCCGGCAATGCCTTCAATCTCTACCAGGCGGATCAGCTCGATGTGGCCGGGGCGCCATTCAGCGCCGTCGATCGTATTCTGGAAGCCGATCCGGAAACGGTCGGCAACCTCTCGATCGCGCCGATGTTTGCGACCGAATACATCGCCTTCCGCACCGATGTCGCCCCAATGGACGATCCCGAGTTCCGCAAGGCGATCGCGCTCGCCTTTCCGCGCGCGCAATTCTCCGAGGTAGCGCTGGCCGGCCAGAAGCTGGCGGCCACGGGGTTGGTGCCGCCGGGGATGCTCGGTCGCGACTGGGACGACCCAATGCCGCCCTACGATCCAGGAGCGGCGCGAGCCGCGCTGGAGCGGTCGCGGTATGGCGACGGGCAACCCGTGCCGCCGCTTCAGATCTATGGTCTTGGCACGATCGGGGCGACGACGCTGCGGGACACCGTTGGCAAGACGCTCGGCATCGAGATTGACGTCATCTCGGTCGAGTGGCCAACCTTCGCGGCCGGGCTCGCCAACCGCGAATTTCCGGCCTACGAGTTGCACTGGATCGCCGACTATCCCGACCCGGAAACGTTTCTTTGGTCGCTGTTCGATTCGCGCAGTCCAGATAATTATGTCGGCTACAACAACCCTGAATTCGACGCGTTGCTCGATGCGGCGGCGGCGACGATCGATGTCGACGAGCGGGCCGATCTCTATGAGCGGGCGCAGGGGCTGCTGGTCGATGACGGCGTCATCCTGCCCATTCTGCATGATGTCCGCTACACGGTGATGCGGCCGGCGGTGCACGGTCTCGTCGAGACGCCGCTTGGCATCCTCTATCTTGACGATGTCTGGATGGAGCACTGAGGTGAGTGCGCCCGCACCCGGTCGGTCCTCGTTCCGCCGCGATCGCATTCGGACGCTCGCGTTGGAAGATCTGCCGTCTCTCCGACTGGATCCATTCACCGACGTGCGGGCAATGGCGGCGACATTGCGCGCGTATCCCGGTCGCTCGGTCTGGAATCCGGATACGTTGGAATACGTGCTGGTTTCGCCGTGGCGCCACCGGCCTGAGATCGCCAACGTGCAGAGCGTCTCCGCGGGTCGCCACGCCGCCGAACTGATCCTCGGCGCGAGCTCCCGGTGCGCGGACGCCGGTGACGACCTGCTGCTGCTCATCGATCTCGACGAGCGGCGGCCGAGCGGGTTTTATGCCCGAGCGGGACTGGAGCGTTTGGAAGGCGTCATTACCTACGAGCTGAAGCGAGAGCAGGCCGCGGCGCATGCTGACTATCGGCTTGCCTACGTCCACGCCGACCCGGCGAACCCCGCCCACCTGGACGCGCTGCTGCGGCTCGATCATGCCGCCTTCCCGTGGTTGTGGTGGAACAGCGCCGAGGAGTTCCACGCCTATGCCGCCACCCCTGGGGTCGATCTGTTTCTCGGCCTGGAGGACGGCAACCCCGTATCCTATGTCGGATTCACGACGTTTCTTGGCTGGGGGCATCTGGATCGTATCGCGGTGGCTCCTGCCGTCCAACAGCGTGGACTCGGGCGCGATGCGCTCGCCTTCGTAACCGCCAGTCTGTTTGGGCGTCGCGCGCAGCGCATCGGGTTGAGCACGCAGCAGGAGAATCTGCGCTCACGCCGGTTGTACGAGGGTTTCGGGTTCCGGCGCTCGTCGATCCACGATTACACGCTGTATGGCGCTCGCCTCCAATCCCCCACGGCTGCGGCGGAGGATACGAGCACGCTGAATGATGCCGGGTCGCCCGAAGGGCGGGCGCTGTCGGCGGGAGGACCGCATGGCCAGTAGTTTCGGCCGCATTTTTCGCTTGACGACCTGGGGTGAATCGCACGGTCCGGCGCTTGGGGTCGTCGTCGAAGGGTGCCCGGCCGGGATCGCACTGCACGTCGAGGAGATCCAGCACGACCTGGACCGGCGACGAGTTGGACAGAGCGCGGTGACGACGCCGCGCGGGGAGAAGGATCGCGCCCAGATTCTTTCCGGCGTGTTCGAAGGAGTCACGACTGGCGCGCCGATCTCGCTGATCACCTACAACGCCGATGCCGATTCCTCCAAGTACGACAACCTGCGCGATGTGTTTCGCCCCGGTCATGCCGACTACACGTACTGGGCCAAGTATGGCCACCGCGATCATCGAGGCGGCGGGCGCTCCTCGGCGCGGGAAACGTGGGGGCGAGTGGCGGCTGGCGCCATCGCTCGCAAGGTCCTGGCATCGGTCGGCTGCGAGGTGTTCGGTTTCGCCCGCGAGATCGGCGGCATCGCGATGGAGACATTCGACCGCGCCGCCATCGAGCAGAACATCGTGCGTTGTCCGGACCCGGCGGCTGCGGAAAAGATGGTGGCGGCAGTGTTGCAAGCCAAAGCCGAGAAAAACAGCCTTGGCGGCGTGGTCGAAGTGCGCGCTATTGGCGTGCCGGTCGGGTTGGGCGAACCGACGTTCGACAAGCTCGATGCGCTGATCGGTCAGGCGATGCTGTCGATTCCGGCGACCAAAGGGGTGGAGATCGGCGAGGGATTCGCTGCTGCCCGTTCCACCGGGTTCGCCAACAACGATCCGTTTGTTGCCGAGAACGGGCGGATTCGAGCGGGTTCCAACCGAGCTGGCGGCACGTTGGGCGGCATCTCCTCCGGCGAGGAGATCGTCGTCCGGGTGGCCGTCAAACCGACGTCGTCGGTGGCCCGCCCCCAGCAGACGGTTGATGTGAACATGCAGCCGCGTGAGATCCTGGTCGAAGGACGGCACGACCCCTCGGTGGTGCCCCGCGCGGTGCCTGTCTGCGAGGCGATGCTGGCGATCGTGCTGGCCGATCTCCTGCTGCTGAACCGAGCCGCCCGTATCTGAGGCGACTGGCGGCTGGCTGGTAAATCAGCGACTGCGCGTCACCTCGGCGGTGACCAGCAGTCGCTCGGAGTTATCCTCGTACGGCTCCAGATCGTAACCGCCGTAGACCTCCCACTCCACGAATCCGGCTAGCTCGAGCATCAGCGCCAGCTCGGCCATGTGCAGATAGCGCATGGTGTAGCTGGTGGCGATGCGGTGCAGCGCGCCGCCGGCATCCGTCAGGTCGTACCAGAGGTCGGTCGCAATCGTCTGGGTGGCCGCGTGCAACGTGCGCGCCCCAAACTTGTCGACGACCGTTCCGTTCGGGAGACGCCACCGCCCTTCATGCACAGCTGATTGATCGAAGGCGCGCAGCGCGTCCGGGGTCGGATTGAAGACATCGATCACGAGTTGCCCGCGCGGGTCGAGCGCCCGTCGAGCAGATTCAAGCACCGCCCGTTGTGCTGCCGGGGTGGCCGCATGCACCAGCCCGTTGAGGGGGATCAGCGCTAATCCAAATGGCCCACCCGGCGCCCGATCGGCCTCGGCCATATCGCTGTGAACCAGGGT
>JADLCW010000496.1 GCA_020847015.1 Thermomicrobiales bacterium
GAACTGCGCCGATGCGGCGAAGCAACCGTCCCCGCCGATCTCGACTATCTGCTGTGGAACCGCGGTCAAAGTCCCGCCTACAAGGCCCATCCCCGCCACCGCACCCGCTCGGTGTTCTACTAACCGACGATCGGTTGATCTCGTCGGTCCCGAATTGCGCGCAACCAGGATCCGGGGGAGTCTGGAGCGACTCGGCCACGGCACCGTGCAGATCGCGCTCGATCGCTATTCGCACGTTGCCGGCAATTTGCAGCGCGAGGCCGCCGCCGCGCTCGACGTCGTGTTGGGCGCACCTAATTGCTCGCAATAATGTGTCAATGCGCGCCCGCGGCGCATAGCAGACGTGAGAAACCCGCGCCGGGGCGCGGGTTTGGGGAACGTGGGTAGCGCATACGGGATTCGAACCCGTGATCTCCGCCTTGAGAGGGCGGTGTCCTAGGCCGCTAGACGAATGCGCCGCAGTCCGGGCCGAAGGCTACCACGCAGCACTGCCGTGCGTCAAGATTCGCGTTCGTTCGCGCCAATGCGCGGAATTGCGGTTAGCCGCGCTCGACCGACACCACCTCCACCCGATCCACGCTGGCACGAGCCCGCGTCTCCAGCCGATCTGCCTCGACACGGAATTGACTTGCCAACTCCGCATCGTCCAACAATGCGGCGTTGGCGCGCAAATTGACCAGGGCCCCCTCCAGCGCGGTCGCCAGCAACGCGGCTCCCAGTCGCGCGTCGGCCAGCACATAGCGGCTGCCCAGTCGGGCGACGGTTTCAAAAGCGATCAGCGCGCCGACGCAGGCTTCGGCCAGGTCCCGCGGCACATCGCTGGCGGCCACCAGCGCCGCCTGCATGGCCCGCCGCCGCGCCGCCTTGGCGATCTCATCACTCTTGGGCAGCGCAGCCGCCGCACGATAACCGCCATAGGCCGCTTCATCTTCAGCGGCCAGCGTCAGAAAGGTTGCCCGGGCCGCCGCGAGTCGGTCCCGTGCGGCGATCAGTTCGGCGGCCCCATCGGGCGGCAATTTGGCAAGGCCGGTCAGATTGCACACCATTTCGCCTAACCCCGCCCCAAGCGCGGCCGCGACGCCCGCCGCGCTCCCGCCGCCGGGTGTCGCCTGCCCCGCCGCCACGGCGGCCGCGTAGTCTCCGATCGTTCGCGCGGCGACCTCGCCCCCCCGTCCGGCCCCCTGCACGGATGACTCGCTCATTCAGCAAGCTCGGGCTCGGCAAACAACGCCGCCAACTCGTGCACGAACCGCTCCTCGTCGTCGAACTCGACCCGGTAGGCGGATTCATCGGCGCTGGGGGCCGGCGGCAGCACGAAGCGAACCCACCCTTCTTCCGCCCCGCGCGCGAGCAGGTCGGTTACGCGCGCTTCAAATCGATTGTAGGGCACATCTGGGGCGATCACCCGGTAGTACTGCTCGCCCATGCCGTTGCGCGTCCAGATCAACCGGATCAGTTGGCGATGGCGGGAGCGCAGATCGGAAGCGGTCAGCTCGTTCGCCATGAATCCGCGCGCCAGCGCCTCGAACTTGCCCACGGGCCGGACGGCGCCCGCGCAAACCGGGCACGCCTCATCCGAGACTTCCTCGTGAGCGAACGAGCGCCGGCAGCGATCGCACCATAGATAGGTATTCGCGGAGGTTCGGCGAACCATGATTCGCTCCCGACGCGCTCACCAGATCGAACGTACGAGGCGAGCCTGACGGCTCGCCTCGTGCATCGTCGATCCGCTTCCGAGCGCGTCTATTCGCGCATCCCCTTTGCTTCGTAGCGGTCGGCGGCTCCGCCGAGGGCGGTGTTCGCCGCTGGCGGCGCACCGCCCGCGCGGTCGGCCCAAACCTGAATGCGGTAGGTGAGCCAGATGCCGCCGAGCATCATGGCGACGGCGACGATGACTTCGACCGTGTCCGAGAGATCTCCGAAGTTGGCGAGATTTTCGACGAGCATCCCGACCTCCGACGCTACTGGGCCGTCAGCGTGCCGACCATGCCCGCTTCCTTGTGACCGGGAACATTGCAGTAGTACTCGTACGTGCCGGCCGGGGCGTTGATGGAAGTCTGGACGTCGGTTTCGCCCGGAGCCTGATCGACACTCACCTTGAGTGCGTCAATGCTGAAAGTGTGCGGCGCGGCGCCCTCGTTCGGCAAATGGACCGTGACTTCCTGCCCGGCCGGGATCGTCAGTTCCTTGGGATCGAAAAAAATGTCGTGCGAGGTGACGGTGAATTCCTGCGCCGCGGTCGGAGCCGCAGCCTGCTCCGCTTCGGCGGCTCCCTCAGCCGGCGTGGCCGCCTCCGCGACCGGAGCCGCCGCGCCTTCCTCGGCCGTCAATGTGCCGACCATCCCGGCTTCCTTGTGCCCGGGCACGTTGCAGTAGAAATCGTAGGTTCCCGGCGCGGCATTGACTGTGGCCGTCAGATCCGTCTCGCCGGGAGCCTGGTCGACGCTGATCTGCAGCGCATCGATGCTGAAGTTGTGGGGCGCCGCTCCTTCGTTGGGCAGATGGAGCGTCACGTCCTGGTTTGCCGGGATCGTCAGGTCCTTCGGATCGAAATAAATATCGTGCGATGTCACGGTGAATTCCTGCGCCGCAGCTTGTCCGGCTTCCGTCGCGCCGCCCTCTGCAGGAGCGGCCGCAGCCGGAACCGCCGCGCCTTCCACCACCTTGAGCGTGCCGACCATGCCGGCTTCCTTGTGCCCAGGCACGTTGCAGTAGTACTCGTAATCGCCAGGGGCCGCGTTGATCGTCGTGCTCAGATCGGTTTCGCCCGGGGCCTGATCGACGCTGACTTTCAGCGCGTCGATGCTGAAGTTGTGGGGGGCGGCGCCTTCGTTGGGCAGATGGATGACGACATCCTGATTGGCCGGAATGGTCAGTTCCTTGGGATCGAAAAAGATGTCGTGCGAGGTGATCGTGAACTCGCCGGGAGCGGTCTGCGCGGCGGCAGGCGGAGTTTTTTCGGCTCCTCCGGCTGGCGCTGCCGCGGGCGGCGGCGTCGGGAACCCGCCATCGGCCTCGATGGTGGCGTTGTAGACCTGGTTCCAGTTGACATGCTGGATCATCAACGCCAGTTCGTTGACCTGCTCCTGATTGAGCAACGGACCACCCGGAGCGCCCGAACCGAACGCCGGCATCAGACCGCGCCCGTTGTTGAGCGTATTGACGATGAGATCGTGCCGCGCCTGGACGTCGGATGGATTCGTGCTCTGATTCCGCTCGGTGGCCGCCAACCCCGCTTCGGTGAAGCCGCCCAGCGGCAAACCGACGCGACCGGTGCCTTGCGCGCCCGGTTCCGTAAACCCTTCGCCGGCCGGACCATGACAGACCACGCAGTTCTGGATATAGGTCTGCACGCCGCGCTCGATGGCGACCTGCTGCTGCGCGGCCGCTTCGGCTTCGCGCCGGTTCGGCTCATTCGCCAGGTACACGACGAGGAGCGTCGCCAGCGCCACAAGGCCGACGATCACCGTTGTCGCGAGCTTCTGGACCGCTCCCACGTTCGCAACCCCCAGTGGAACAGCGCGCTCCGCCCCCCGCGACTGCGCGCCCGCGGCAGTCAGCTAGGCGAGCTTGACCGTCTGGCTTGGATCGTATGACTCACGCGTGTGAATTTCGCCGGTGTTGACCATCACGCTGCCGTCCGGTTCCACCGTCACCGTCATGTAGTCCATCGGTCGCGGCGCCGGACCGCCCGTGCGGTCCCCTTCATAGTCGTACATGCTGCCATGGCACGGGCACTGGAATGCGTGAGGGCTGTCGGCTGGACCGACATAAGGCACCGTGCAGCCGAGGTGCGGGCACTTCGTGTACAGCGCCATCAACCCATCCGTGTTGTGGATCAGATAGAACTTGCCCGCCACATTGCGAAACGGCACACCGTCCACCGGCGGCACGTCATCGGCGGGCACGATCAGCTTGCTGCCGAAGGCGCCAGTTTTGTTCGGCCACATCAACCCGCCGAACCCGGCGGCGACGACAGCGAGCGTGGAGCCGACCGCGCCGAGCGTGGCGTTGCGAACGAATGTGCGCCGCTGCACCCGGTTGCTCATCGGGTCGCTGTGGAAGCGCCCCAGCACCCCCAGCACCACCGATGCGATCCAACCGAATATCAGGCCGAACAGCGTTCGGACAATTCGAATCATCGTCTCTTTCCTACTCTACGCCGTCGGCCGCCGATTAGTGACGAACGAGCGGAAGATTCCATGGCCAAGTCAGGTTCTGGCCCGGACCGCGGAATGACGTTCCGCTGACCGTGAGCACCACGTAGGAGACCACGAAGGCGGTGAACAGCGCGATGATCAACTCGCGCCGGGTCGGTCGGAAGATTCCCCGCACGATGGCGACGAAGATGCCGATCAGGATAGCAACCATCAAAAGCGGCAGCAATTGATTGTAGACGATCTCCGGAGCGTCGAACTGGTTGCGCATCCAGGCGCCGACGCCGAACTGGGTGCGACCGGTTTGCTCGTCGGCGTAGATCATGATCGCCAGCAGCAGCCCGACGAACACGATGGTGAAGCCAATGATCCGGCGCCCCTTGGCTGAGGTGCCGAGAATGCCCACCCCCAGCGGGCTGCGATCGAAGTACGGAATCGCGGCGATCGCCAGCAGCGCGATCGATGGGATCACCACGCCCGCGATGCCGGCATTCATATGCAGCAGCAGTTCCTGCAGATTCAGGAAGTACCACGGCGCCTTGGAGGGGTTGGGCGTCTGGTTCGGGTTGGCGTGATCCGTCAACGGAGCGTTGACCAACACCGACAACACCACCAGGATGAGCAAGAACACGGTGGCGGCCACCGCCTCCACCACCACGAGGGACGGCCATACCATCACCTCGTCCTCGGCGAGGTCGGTCGGGCGCGCCATGGCCCGCCCGCGCACCAGCTCCAGGAGCCGTTGCCGTTTCGCCTCGTCGATGGTGTTGGACGGCACTTGCCCGCCCGGCGTTTGCTGTGCGATGTCCGCCATGTCGTCCCCCGACCGTTCGCGCGAGTCGCCCCGCGATGGTTGCGCGCATCCGAACCGCGCCGCCGCGCCGCCGACTAGAGCGGCCCGGAGATGCCGCCGTCCTTGCGAATCCGCCAGAAGTGAACTGCCATCAGCGTTGCGGCGACCAACGGCAGGAAGAGCACATGCAAGGTGTAGAAGCGGATCAGCGCCGACTGGCCGATTTCGAAGTCGCCGCGCAGGATCATGTTCACCTGGCTGCCGATCAGCGGCGTGGCGCCGCCGATCTCGGTGCCGACGGTGACCGCCCACAGCGCCAACTGGTCCCAAGGCAGCAGGTAGCCGGTGAAGGAGAGCAGGAATGTCACCACCAGCAAGAGCACGCCCACGACCCAGTTGAATTCACGCGGCGGCTTGTAGGAGCCGGTGTAGAACACCCGGCACATATGGAGGAACACGGCGATAACCATGCCCTGCGCCGACCATCGATGCATGTTGCGCATGAGCTGACCGAAGGTGACGCTGGACTCGATGTCCTTCATGCTCTGGTAGGCGAGATCAGATGAGGGGATGTAATAGAACATCAATAGCACGCCGGTGCCGACCAGCACGAGGAACATGAAAAACGACAACCCGCCGAGGCAGAAGGTGTAGGTCACCTTCGTGGCGTAGCGCTTGATCTTGACCGGGTGGATGTGGAGAAAGATGTTGCTGGCGATGATCAGCGCCTGGTTGCGCTGGGTGTCTGGATATCCGTGTCGAACGAAGGAACGCCACAGCGCCGACCCGCTGATCTTGTCGGCCAGGGTTTGTTCCCGCCTCATGCCGTCCTCCCGCCTTCGCATTCATCGCGCTCGAGGCGCGTCACCCTGCCGAAGTCGACCGCATTGCTTCATCGCCGGCTGATTCCGGCTGCGCCGCGCGCCGGTGTATTGTCAGCCGCGCCCCGCAGGCGGTCAAGCACCGCCGACCGCATCCGCGCAATCGTGCACGGCGGCAGCGCCGTGGGACAGAAAAGGACGGGCCGCCGCACTGGCGACCCGCCCGGGGCTGGTGGGCACAACAGGACTCGAACCTGTGACCTCACGGATGTGAACCGTGCGCTCTAACCAACTGAGCTATGCGCCCCGACCGCGCCGATCATAGCAGACCGCATTCCCGCGCGCGAGGGGTCGGTTGGGCGGCGCTGCCGACCAAGCCGATCGGCAGCCGATGCATTCCCGCGCGAAGGGCCGGTTGCCGTTCGGGGCCCGCTTGACCGACCTTCGAGCCATGGCTACGATCCGGCCGCGCCGCCCGCCAGGCGCGGCGGCCCGCCCCGATGCTCGCGCGTGACGACGAGGATGCTCATGGCGCTGTGGACCGACGATGACGATCTTTTCGCGCTCGCCCGCCGCGAATTGTTCCCAGCGGTGGTTGGCGACGTCATGGACAAGATGGGTTTGCTCCATCAGTTCCTGCCCGCTGCGATGCGGCCGCTTGCGCCCGACATGGTCGTTGTCGGACGGGCGATGCCGGTGCTGGAAACCGATGTTTTCGGCGAAACGGGCGGCGTCGGGATGGACGGTTCGGTCAATCGCCCTTTCGGGCTCATGTTCCGCGCGCTCGACGACTTGCGCCCCAATGAGGTGTACGTCTGCACCGGAGCGTCGCCGCGCTACGCGTTGTGGGGTGAACTGATGAGTCTGCGCGCCGGCAAGCTCGGCGCGGCCGGCGCGATCGTCGACGGGTTTTCGCGCGACACCGACGGCATCCTCGCCCTCGGGTTTCCAACCTTCTCCCGCGGCTCCTACGCGCAGGATCAGGGACCGCGCGGCAAGGTGATCGACTTTCGCTGCCCGATCGAACTGGACGGGGTGCGGGTGGCGCCGGGCGACATCGTTTTCGGCGATCGTGATGGGGTGTGCGTCATCCCGCACGCCGCCGAAGAAGAAGCGTTCCGCCGCGCCCTGGAAAAGGCGCGTGGCGAAAAGCTCGTTCGCCAGGCGCTCGAGAATGGCATGGGCGCGGCGGAAGCCTTCGAGCATTTCGGCATCATGTAGCGTCCCACCCCGGCGTTGACCGAAAACCGGGGCCGGCGCATGCTTGCCCCGGTCTGGGCGCCAGGCCAGAACTCGACAATGGAACGTGCGGACGCCATGATCGACCCCTTTTCCGGCCCCATTCTCGCCATCGATGTTGGCGCGGGCACCCAGGATGTCCTGATCTACGACCCGGCGCAGGAGCCGGAAAACTGCGTCAAGCTCGTGCTGCCGTCGCAAACACAGCTCGTTGGGCGGCGCATTCAGGCGGCGACGGCTGCGGGTCGCGCAGTCCACCTGAGCGGACCGCTGATGGGCGGCGGGGCCAGCAGCAGTGCGGCGGCGTCGCATCTGGCCGCCGGGCTGCCGCTCTCCGCCACGCCAGGCGCCGCCCGCACGCTTCACAACGATCTTGCTCGCGTCGCGGCGATGGGCGTGACGGTGCGCGACGATCCGCCTCTGGACGCCGTCGTGGTCCCCACCGGCGACGTCGATCTGGCGGCGCTGGAGACGGCGCTGACCCCCTTCGGCGTGGCAATTCCGGGCGTCATCGCGATCGCCGTGCAAGATCACGGGTTCCGCCCCGGCAGCGGCTCCAACGCGGTGCGTTTCGAGTATTTGCAGGGTTTGTTGGCCGAAGGCGGCGATCTGACCCAAATGATCTACCGCCAGCCGCCCGCCGCGATGACTCGCATGGCGGCGGTGCACGGCGCTATCCCCGGAGCCGTGCTGATGGACACCGGCGCGGCCGCCGTGCTGGGCGCCTTGGGCGATCCCCGGATAGCTCGCGCCGCGGCTGCCGGCGGCGCGATTCTGGTCAATGTCGGCAATATGCATACCTTCGCCACGCTGATCCGCGGGCGGCGGCTCTATGGGTTGTTCGAGCATCACACCGGTGGCATCACGCCGGAACTGATCGGCAAATTGGTCGGACTCCTGCAAACCGGCGATCTGGTTCCGGAACGATTCCAGGAATCGTTCAACGGCCATGGCGCGGCGCTCGATCCCGCCTATCGCGGCATCGCGCCATTTTCTTTCATCGCCGTCACCGGACCGCGGCGCCGCCTCGCCCAGTCACTCGGCTACTACGAGGCGGCCCCCCATGGCGATATGATGCTGACCGGCCCTTGGGGATTGGTCGAAGGCGTTCGTCTGCTCGCTCGTCGGGATTGAATCAGCCTTCAGCCGGAATGGGTTGAACCAACACTGGCGCTGTCTCTTCGGCAATGCCGTAGAAATCCATCCGCTGCCGCTCGATCGTCGCCTGCGCCTCATGCTCCGGCACGTCGAACCATCGCAGCACCCGGAAGGCGAACTCCAGCGAGGCTTCGAACTCCGGCTGCACTACTTCGTCGGCGCCGGCTCGGCTCAACAGAATCATTTCCGTTCCAGCATTTGCGCGCGCGATGACGTGAATTTCGGGCTGGAGGCGCCGCGCGGCTCGCGCCGCTGCCCGCGCCGCAACCAGATCCGGCATAGCCAACGCCAGCACCCGAGCCGATCGCACCCCGGCCCGCTCCAGCACTGGTTCCGCCCCGGCGTCGCCATAGATCGCGCGCACCCCACGCTGGCGCAGCGTACGAATGACGGCGGGGTTGAGATCGATCGCCGAGTAGGACAATCCGCGCTCTTCCAGGGCGATCGCCAACTGCGTGCCGATCCGACCATAGCCGCAAATCACCGCGTGATCGCCGACTGGCGTCTCGACCGGTTCCAGGCCGACTTGCGTCCGCTCCGACCACACTACGCCCGGCAGGCGGTGCGCGATGCGCACGAGCGCGGGCGCCGCCGCGAGCACGCCTGGCGCGAGGAGAATGGACCCCAACGCGGCAGCCAGAATCATTTCATACTGATGCTGATCGATGACCCCGTCAGCCATCCCCACCCCGGCCAGCACGAAGCTGAACTCGCCCATCTGCGCCAGCAGCGCCGCAACCAGTGCGGCGGTTCGCGGATCGACTCCGGCCGCCAGTTGCGCGCCTCCCACGATCAGCAATTTGCCGAACACGAGGGCGGCGACCAGCACGAGCGCCGGCTGGAAATGGGCGGCCACATACCCGGGATCGAGCAGCATGCCGACCGCGACGAAGAACAGCGAGGCGAACAGATCGCGAAACGGCACGATATCGGCCAGCACTTGCCCGTCGAACTCCGATTCGGAAACGACGATGCCAGCCAGAAAGGCGCCGAGGGCGAACGATAACCCGGCCGCATCGGCGGCCAGTCCGGCTCCGAGCGCGATCAGCACCACCAGCAGCAGGAACAGTTCCCGCGCGCCGTGCCGCGCCACCGCATCCAGTAGACGCGGCACGATCCACAGCCCCGCCGGCACGACGGCGAGCAAAGCAAACGCGGCCATCGCCAGCGACTGCAGCAGTTGGCCACGAACATCGCCGCCTTCGTTGGCCAACACCGGGACGACCGCGAGCATGGGAACGAGACAGAGATCCTGCACGATGCCGACGCCGAGGGCGATGCGTCCTTGCGCGCTGTCGCCCTCGCCGCGCCCGAGCAGCAGCTTGAGCGCGACGACCGAGCTGGAGATGGCGAACGCGCCGCCGAGCAGCAGCGCCGCCGGAATCGACCAGCCCACCGCC
>JADLCW010000497.1 GCA_020847015.1 Thermomicrobiales bacterium
GCCGAACCGCCGTCTCGATCCAGGCGAACGCCTGCCCGCTCTTGATCGTCTTCGCGTTGACGCGAATCACGAGCCACCCGAGTAGTTGCGCCTCATTAATCTTTTCCGCATCACGCATGATGTTGCCAACCGACGCATGACTCGCATTGCCTTCGGTCCCCTTGCGGTTGAACGCCGTCGCACCGGTGATGCCGTCGTACTCAACCGCGATCTTGAGCGCCGGAGACATCAGCGCCCAATCAAAGCGCCACTTCCGCGTCGGGTGAAACCGGAACTCGGTCACCCACTCACCGAGCCCGGCAAAGGCCAGCCACGTCGCAAGGGTCTGTTTCGCCTTGGGCCAGTGCGCATTGCCCGCGACGGCGGCGAGATAGTCACTCGCCCCGATGGTGTCACTCATCCCCATCCTCCGTGACCAGCGCCAGCACCCGGCGGACGATGCGCCCGTGCTCAGCCGCCTCTCTCCGGTCGCTCAGCCGCAGACATGACCGCTCCAACCGCCGCAGACGGTTCGCCCGGTGCAGCAGCGCCTCTCGCACCACCCGCCGCTCAGCTGCCGTCAGCCGCAGCGTCACCGCCGCGTCGTCTCGCTCACTCATGGGCATTGCGCCTCCGCCCGCTCCTGCCGCTCGACCCGCCCGATCACCTCCGCCGCCCGCTTGACCGCGGCCAGGTCCTCTTCGAGGTCAGCGAGCACGCTTTGCTGCACACGAGCCTCCGTCTCGTGGTAAAGCACCTTGGCCTTGACCGCCGCGATCTGCACCTCCAGGCTGTCCACTGTCCGCTGTGTGCTCATTCCGCCACCCGCTCCAAGAGCCGTTGAAACGGCGCGTTGTCGATCCGGCGCAACCGCTGCCGCACCTCGGCCTCCGGCTGTCCCGACGCCCTCGCCATCGCGGCAATCGCCGACGTCAGCCATCGCTCCTCGGTGCTGCATCGCAGCGGAACGCTCAAAAACGGCACGTCATAGATCCGCATCGCCTCCCAGATGATCTCCTCCGCGCTCGCCGTGCGAATCCGCGCCGCCATCCCATCCCTCATCCCGTCCCCCTCGCCCGCCCGTCCGGCCCCACCGCCCGCATCGTCCTCATGCCGCTTCGTCCTCCAGGTGCGCCACGGCAAGCACCGCGTCCGTCTGCGCCCAAATCGCGTCGATCATCTCCGCCCGAACCGCCTCGACGCGCCCCCGGCTCTGGTCATCCATCGCATCGTCCGGTCGCTCCAACAGGCAGGTCAGTGCGCCGATGGCCGCAAGCCGGTTGTGTCGGTCCCGCTGCTCAATCTCCGTCATGCTGCCACCTCGTGATAACGCATCGCGCGCGGCTCCCAGCCGAGATCGATCGCGCCCGTCTCGCCGTTCCGGTTCTTCGCCAGGTTGATCGACACCTTCTGCCAGCTGGGATCGCCCTTCGTGGGGTGAATCCAGTCCTGGTCCGGGTCCTCTTTGACCATACCCTTGTCCACGTAGTACTGCCGCCGGAACATCAGCGCGACCACATGCGCGTCCTCTTCGAGCTCCCCGGCGTTGCGCATGTCGCTCATGTAGGGCAGGCAGCCGGGTCGGTTCTCAACCTCCCGGTTCAATTGCGTGGCCGCGACCACCGGCAGCCGGCAGTCCATCGCCAGACGTTTGATCCGGTGTGAAATCTCACTGGTCCGCTCGTAGAGACTGGCTCGCGGAATCCGGTCGTTGATGATCCCGACGTGATCGACATAGACCGCATCGACCGCGCCGTCCTGCTGCATCCGCTCCACGATCCGGCGCATCCCCGCCGTATCCCACACGTCGTCAACGATCGTCAGCGGCCAGGTCTGCACCTCGTAACTCGCGTCGAGCCACCGGCTCCGGAGCGTGTCGCGGGTCGTCACATCGATCATCAGGTCCGGGTCCATCGCGATATCGAACGACACCCCGGCCAGCGTGGACGCAAGTCGGTTCAGCAGGTCCTCTTTCGGCATCTCCAGTGAGAAGAACACCGATCGCGATTGACTCGCCATCCGAAGCATCAGGGCCGTTTTGCCCATTGATGGCCGCGCCCCGAGGTACATCACCTGCCCACCCCGGAGCCCGCCCGCCATCATCCGGTCGAAGCGTTTGATCCCGGTCGTCGCCAGTTTCTCGACGTACTCGCCGGACCACTTGCGGAGCGTCAGTTCGCGGAAGGATTCCATCTGCTCAGCCAGGCTCAGCGGGTCCGCCGTCACCGGACGGAACGCCTCCACCCGCTGCCGGAGTGTCGTCAGTGCCGCATCGAGGTCCGGTTCGCCATCGTGTGCCGCCTTGACCAACCCAGCCGCCTGCTCAGCCAATGTGCGGCGCCGGGCCATCTCCAGGATCAGATCGGTGTGGGCGTCGAGGCCATAGCCGGGGTAGTACTCCGTCGCGATCCCGGTTACGAACTCCAGCACGGCGGCCTCGCTCTTGCCGCCCATCGCCGTCACGATCTCCGCCGGGACCGTGATGTAGTCCGCCGGGACACGGGGCGACTTGTTCCACAGGTTCAGCATCGCCTTGTAGACCCAGCGGCATTGCCGGTCGCCGAACGCCTCAGGCGGCAGCCGGTCGGCCAACTCGGCCATCGCGTCCGGCCGGGAGAACACCGCGCCGACCACGGCCCGCTCCGCATCGAGGTTGATGAGGTCAGTCATGGCGTTTGGCCCTTGACTGCCTGCCGGATGGCGGCAGCAACTCGACCGACGTCATTCCTCGACATCGGCACCACCCCGCGTTCCGCGTCGAGGAAACGCTCGGCCAACGACTTGGCAATGCGAATATCCAACGACTGACATCCACCCTCGATGGTGGCGATCTCCCCGGTTCCATAGCAATTCCCGCAGTCACGGCGGAGCCCGTAACCACCGCCGCCTACGAAACCGTCGCCGTCGCAGTGCAGGCACTTCTCAAACGTGATACTCACGACTTCCTCCGATCGCCGGGCGCCTTGCCCTTTTCCCAGAACACGATCGGGAGCCAATGGGGCTTCTTGTAGCCGTTCTTGGGCGGCCGCTTCGCCATCGGCAAAGACAGCCATCCACCGTCGATCAGGTACACCATCGCCGTCGATGCCCGGACATCGGTGTGGTTGAGCAACACGTCAAGCACGTCGCAAAACGCCTCGCTCATCCCGGCCCAGATGACCACGTTGGAGTCATCGGGGAAGTGCGATTGCAGCCCGCCGTCGGTGTCAATGCCCTCGCTGCGGAGAAAGTTCTGAACCTCCACCAGCGAGACGCCACCGCCCCGCTCTGCCACAAACTCCAACGCCTTCGCCGCAATGGGGCTGATTGCCAGATCGCTCATGCCGCCGCCTTTCCGTCCACGATCTCCGCTCACTGTCCGATCCCGAGACCGAACATCTTCCAGCCCTGCGTGGTCAACTCGGCATGAGCCGCCCGCTCGGATGCCTCATCGTTCGCTTTCTTGTCCCGTGCATAGGCTTCGTACCGGGCATCACCGACCGACCACCACACCATGTGAACCGTCATGGCCCAACCAGCCTCACGGTCGCCGATGTACAGATTCGGGAATGGCGCAGATGGCAATTCGATGTCGCGATAAAACCGCACCCGATTCCGCCCAACGACGTCGCACAACAAGCGCACTGGGACCATCACGACGCCCTCCGATGCTCAGGAGCCACCAACGCCCCGCCGGGTCTCGCCCACACCGTCACCGGGTCAGGTGGCAGCGGCTTCGACTGCCGATACTCCGATCGCATCCACTTGCGCCAGGTGGCGACCCAATCAGGCCGCCGTTCCCCCTTCCCGCGAAAGTGGTCGATCATCAGCGATGTCTCGAACCGCAACTGCTCATCGGTCAGCTTCTGCTCGGCCCGGAGCAACGCCCAGGTCTCCGGCGGGATCTGGTCCACCAGGTCTTCCGGGATTGGCGTCTTGGTCGAACGGGTCGGCTTTGGCTTGGGCTGGTCTGCCGTAGGCGGACTATCCCCAACCTCCGTAGACGTAGTCGTAGGAGGTGAAGACGAAGACGAAGACGGAAACGAAGACGAAGACTTAAACGATAACGAAGCGGGGTTTTGCGCTGATTTGCGCTGATTTGCGCTGTTGTCCTCAGGAGTGCGCTGTTCCGCGCTGTTGTTCGCGCCTCTGCGCGGCCCGTCTTTGATGTAACTCTGGTGCCGATAAAAGGCATCGGCGGGGAACGTTACGGTCTTCCCGTCCCACTCGATGAGGTCGAGGTCAACCATCATTTGGAGCGCGTTCGCGATGTCCTCAGGGGTTTTATCGCGCCGTCCGGGCATCACGGCGAGTAACAGTTCTTCGGGGTCGCCGGTCAGCGTTGCGTCGTCTCCGGCGTGCGGAATCATCCATGTGTACAGGAGTGCCGCGAAGTCACCGCCCTGTTGAGCGAGCTTGTTGACGGCGGTATCGGTGCTGATCTTGGTCGAGAGGTAGCGTCTACGGGCCACGTCAGCACCCCCCATTCTGGAGGTATGACGCGCGCGCGAAGCCGGGGCACTGGAACAGGGGTTCGCGTTGTGGGGGAAAAGCTGATAGGATAGTATCCATCGGCTCGCTCCGTGGTAGAGACGGACGGGCAAGGGACGGGGAGGTGCTTCCAACACCTCCTCGTTCTGCGTATAGTTTACCAGAAACGAGCCTCATCCTCTACCCTTTCCCCTCGTTCGTACGGCCTACTTCGGTGTTCCCGGCGAATCGACGTGCTCAAGTGCGCCGATCTTGCGCATCACCAGGTGAAGCGCCTTCCACTCGACGCTCTCCGGCCAGAGCAGGTCGCAGTCCGAGTCGATATGCACGGTGCGTGAGTCGTAGATCGTGATGACCAGCGAGTCCGTTTTGATGCGGATAAA
>JADLCW010000498.1 GCA_020847015.1 Thermomicrobiales bacterium
AGCTCGCCGAGATCGGGCGGCCAGGTGACATGGATGCGGTCGATCAGCACGATCTTGGCGACGAAGAGTTCGTCGGGGTGCAGATTCTGCCCTTCGTCCCAGTTGAGCCCATAGAGACGCAGGGCGAGCGCCGAGATCCAGACGATCGCCAGGGCCAGAGCGGTCGGGCGCCAACGGCGCGGCGCCGGCGAGCGGCGGGCTGCGGTCATGGGCGGGATTCTAGAGCCTTGCCGGGCCATTGGGCGAAAGAGCCGCGGCCGTCGCCGCCCGAGCGACCGCGCTGCCTGGTAGCCGACCTGCCGGGCCGGACCGCCGCCAGAGGGGGCATCGCGGGAAGCCGAGCGGAGCGTACCATGACGCCGGCGTCGGGATGCCGACCCAGAAGCGTCGGAGGAGGATCGGGTTGGAGCGGCAACCGCTGCGCGTGGTCTATTTCGGGACGCCAGACTTCGCCGTGCCGGCGCTGCGGGCGCTGGCGCATGACCCGCGGTTCGATGTGCGGCTGGTCGTGACCCAACCCGACCGCCCGGCCGGGCGCGGTCGCCGCATCGAGGCATCGCCGGTGGCTGACGCCGCGCGCGACCTCGGGCTGCCTCTCCACCAACCGGCCACGCTTCGGACGGCCGAGGCGCGCCAGCCGCTGGCCGATGCCGACGCCGACCTGTTCGTGGTGGCCGCGTTCGGGCTGATCTTCGGCAAGATCACGCTGGCCATGCCTCGACTCGGCTGCGTTAATCTGCATGCGTCGTTGCTGCCGCAGCACCGCGGCGCGAGTCCGATTCTCGCCGCGCTACTTTGCGGAGATGAGACGACCGGGGTGACGCTGATGCGCATGGATGCCGGGTTGGACACCGGCGACATCATCGCCGCTGTCGCAGAACCGATCGCCCCCGGCGACACGACCGCGTCGTTGACGACCAGATTGGCCGCAGCCAGCGCGCGGCTGTCGCTCGACGCGCTGCCGCGCTTCGCAGCGGGCGAGCTGCCGGCGCGCCCGCAACCCGCTGCGGGAGCCAGTCTGACCCGTCTGCTGACCAAAGCCGACGGCTGGGTCGATTGGACGCGCCCGGCCGCCGAGATCGCGCGTCAGGTGCGCGCCATGTGGCCGTGGCCGCGCGCCTGGACGACCCGCGCCGGCGGATCGGTCCAGATTCACCAGGCGACCGCGCTCGACCGGGATGTGGCGGCGGTGCCGGGAACGCTGCTGCGAGAGGGCGGCGCGGCGGTGGTCGCCTGCGGATCGCGCGCCTTGCGACTCGATGTCGTGCAACCGGCCGGCCGCAACCCCATGCCCGGTGCGGCGTTCGCCGCCGGCTTGCCGAGCGAGCGCGTCGTGCTCGGTCTGGACGGCGGACCGGAACCGCAGCCGCCCATCGTCGTCGATCTCTGACGCGGCGGGGTTGCCCGCGATGCGTCATTGACGGCATGCCACCGCAACCGACCGCCCGCCGCGAGCGCCAACCAGCGCGCCTCGGAAGCAGCCGTGATTCGGGCGAATCGACTCGAGATGCGCGGGCTGCGAGCCGCCGCGGAGCGACCTCAGCGGTCGTCCGCAGCCCGCGATTCGGTCTCACGGCGTAGCGACGCGCGGCCAATCCGGCGCCGGCATTCCGGCGCTCAGGATTCTTCCTGCCGCTCGAACATCGCTTGTCCATTCTCGGCGAAGTAGTCGAGGCGGAGCCAGGCGGCGCGTCCATCCGGCCCCAAAACGAAGGTCGCTCCCGTCACCCAGACCGGCGGCTCCTTGTCCACCCCCAGCGTAAAGGTGTCGTGGTTGAAGTGGGTCAGCGCGAACTCGCGGCGTTCCGGTCCCAGCCGGATCGCCAGCGCGCCATCCTGCCCCACGATCTCGACCGGACCGGCGTAGTCGTTGGCATAGGTTCCGAGATACGCCGCGGCCGGCAGCGGCGGCGTCGGCGCGGCGGGCGCCGACTCGTACGGTTCGCCGATGGCTCCCAGCGCCTGGGCGACCGGTTCGTAGGCGGCGTTCCAATCGGCAATCCAGTCTCGCGTCAGCTCGCCGACCAGCACGAGGTCGTAGAGGCTGGCGAGCAACCCGTCCGGAACGCCGGTCGGAAAGGCGTTGGAGAGCGCCACGAGACCGAACCCCTCCTCGGGCAGCAGACCCACCATCGTCCGCGCCCCCAGACTGAAGGCGCCGGCGTGGCGAAGCGCCATGCGGCCGTCGTCGCGGTACTCGATGCCCCAGCCGTACCCGTAGAAGGTCGGCGCGTGGGTGAGCGGGCCGGGTCCGGAGTAGATCCGCGGCTTGCGCGCCTCCAGCAGCGGCTCGGCCGGGATCACTTCCCGCCCGCCGACTCGGCCGTCGCCGAGCAGCAGCCGCATCCATTGCGCCATGTCATTGGCGGTCGAGCTGGCCCCGCCGGCCGGCGATCCCGGGTCGGCGCTGTAGGTGAGCTTGGGGTCCCAGGCGCCGTCGATCCGCACGTGGAGCGCGGCGCGGTTGGGTTGGGCCACGAAATCGGCGTAGCGGGAACTGGAGTGGGTCATCCCGAGCGGTTCATAGAGCAGCCGCGCCGAGGCATCCTCCCAGGTCATCCCGGCTGCGGCCGCCGCCGCCAGCGCCCCGACGGTCAAACCCATATTGCTGTAGGCGTAGGTCGAGCGCGGGCTGGTGGCCAGCTTCAGGTAGCGGAGTCGCTCGATAATGGCGTCGCGGTCATAGCCGACCCGCTCCAGGTCGCCGCCGACGTCGCCGCCGAGACCGCTGCGGTGGGCGTAGTAGTCGCCGATCATCAACTCCCGCGTCGCCCACCGGTCGGCGAGCTGGAAGCCGGGCAAATGCGCGGTCGCCTGATCGGTCCAGGCCGCGTCGCCGCGACCGACGATCGCCGACACGACGGTTGAGCCAACCGGTTTGGAAACGGAGGCCAACTGGAACACCGTATCGGCATCCACCGGCGCGTCGCCGTCGGTCGAGCGGACGCCGAACCCCGCCGTCAGCAGCACGTCGTCGCCGTGGACGACCGCCAGCGCCAACCCCGGCACGTCGCCTGAGGCGGCGGCGCCCTCGGCGAGTTCGAGCAGGCGCGGCAGCGCCGCTTCGACGGCGGCGCGGTCCACCGGTCTGTGCGCGCCGACTTCTTGCGCGTGCGCTCGGGCGACTGTCGGGCCGCTCAACCCCGCCGCGGCGGCCG
>JADLCW010000499.1 GCA_020847015.1 Thermomicrobiales bacterium
GGACGGGTGGCGCGTCCAGTGGTGGCAGCCCGCGCGCCGGACCGGCGACGGGGCTGGCGCTCGCGGCGACCGGCGAGGGCGCGGCCTGGGACGCGTCCATACGGTCCTGCGCCGTCGAGCCGGCCGCGCGCCCCGCATCCAGTGGCGCTGCCGGCGCCAACGTGCTGACGCCGGCAGCGCTGGGACTGCTGCTACCCAGGAGCGCCCGCCACGCCGCCCCGCCGAGGGCCACCAGCGCCAGGCCGCTCGTGAGGGTCATCACGGCGGCCCGCCGGCGCTGGCTGAGCACGGGGGCGGCCTGCGTCGAGTCGGTGGCGCGCAGCAGCAGCACCAGCGCCGCCGTGAAGCTCCCGAATGCCAGCGCCTGCTGGATCGCCAGCGCCACGACGCCGGTTCGTAGCCCGACGCCGCCGAACAGACCGCCGCCCATCAGCGGCAGCAGCACCAGCCCGAACACCGCCCACAGCACCGCCGCCAGCCGCACCGCTCGGCCCCAGGTGGGCGCTCCGAAGGCGAAGCCCTGTCCCAGCAGGCCGCCCACCAGCAGCATTCCCGCGCCCACCCCGGCGTACAGCAACGGCTTGGCGGCTCGCTGCAGCGCGTCGATGAGCGCCGAGAAGACCGGCGGCGGCAACAGGCCGATGATCGCCTCACCGAACAGTTCCGGCAGCGACGGGGTGCCCGTGGTGTACCGCACGACCGCCAGGACGGCGGCCATGACGACGGCGGCGGCCACGCCGATGGCGAACGCTTGCCGGGATGACCTGCCGCTCATGTGACCATCAGCGCGCGCTGCATTCATCGCCGGGCTCCTCGTGGCAGGGTGCGTGGCGCCCCGCCCCACGCATCGGCGACGCGGTCACCAGGAACAGTGTCAGACAGCAGGCCATCCCGAGACCTTACAAATCCTACGTTCCCCAGGCATGTTGAGATCGTTGCCGTGAATGACGTGCGGGCAATGCACACAAATGCTTCTGGTCGCGGTATACTCCATTCGACGTTGAAACGCATGACGAAACACACGCAACGTAAGAGCGCACAGCGCAGGGGCACGAAGCAGTAGGCTTTGTCGCCCTTTTTTTGTGTGCGCCGGAGGCAGTCCCCACACTATGCAGGTCGTAGACACTCCTGCGGTTCTTGAAACTGTGCCCGCCCGACGCGGCACGCGACGAACGCGAACCTCACAGAACGAGCAGCCGGCCGAAGCAGCGGCGCTGCCCCAGCCCGCGACGCCAGTTCGGCGCACGCGCAAGGCGACGGCCGCTCCTGCGACGGCTGGAGACGCCATCTCCCCCACAGTTGCCGTGGCCGAGTCCGCCATGACGGCCGCCCCCGCGCCTGTTGCCGCGCCGAAGCGCCGCCGGACCCGCAAGGTCGTGGCGGCAGCCGACGTGACGCCGGTCGTGGCGGTGGCGCCTGCCACCGAGGCGGCGGCCCCGAGCACGGAGCAGCCAGGTGACCCGCCGACTGAAACCCCCACGCCCGCCCCGGCCCCGAAGCGCCGCACACGCAGGGCCGTCGCGGCGGTCGCGCCAGACGCCGTCAGTACGGCGGCTGCGCCCCCCGAGACCTCCGCGACCGCTGCTGCATCAGTGCCGGCTCCGAAGCGGCGCACGCGCAAGGCCGCTGCCACCGCCCCCGCCGCTGAGCCGACGCCCGTCGCCGCGCCCGCCGAGCCTGTCGCATCTGCCGCGAGCGCCCCGCGTGACGAGGCTGCCGCTGCTCCCGCGCCGAAGTCGAAGCGCCGCCGCGCGCCGGCCGCTGCTGTCACTGCCCCGTCTGCCGAGGCTGCCGCTGCCGAGCTTGCGGTAACGCCGGCGGAACCGCCAGAGCAGGCCGAGGCTCCGCGCCGGCGGACGCGCGCCCGCGTGCGCGCCCAGGCTACCGTCGAAGCACCGGCCGCTCCGATCACCCCGGCGGCGGCGCCGGCCCCGGCTCCTGAGGCTCCCGTCGTCGCGGCTGCTGCGCCGGCGGCGAGCGCGCCAGAGGCCGTGCTGCCTGCCCCCGACGTTGCCACGCCTGCCCCCGAAGCCGTCGCCGACGAGCTTGGCCCGGACTGGGTGCCGACCGTCACCCGGGTCCGCGTCGAGCGGCGTGCCGGCCGCGTCGTGCGGAAGGTGCTGGGTGAGAAGCGTCTCGACGGGGTCGAGCGCCGTCGTCGCCGTGTGCGCCCCGCCGAGCTTGCCGCCTCGCTGGAGGCCGCCGCCCCGGCGCCGGTCGCCGAGGCGAAGGTCGAGGCGTTTGGCGGCCTGCTCCTGAGCGCCTCAACCGCTCGCGCCCTTGCCGACATGAAGTACGAGCAGCCGACCGAGATCCAGCAGAAGACGATCCCGCTGCTGCTGGAAGGCAAGGACGTCGTCGGGCAGGCCCAGACGGGCACCGGCAAGACGGCGGCGTTCGGCATCCCGTTGGTCGAGCGCGTTGACCCGGCCATGCTCGTGGTGCAGGCGCTCGTCCTGGCCCCGACCCGCGAGCTTGCCAGCCAGATCTCGGCCGAAGTGTCGAAGATCGGCAAGCGGCGCGGGATCAAGGTCGCGGCCATCTACGGCGGCGCGTCGA
>JADLCW010000500.1 GCA_020847015.1 Thermomicrobiales bacterium
CGCCACGCGCCCCTGCCGATCGTCGCCACCGACCGAGATTGCGCCGAGCGCCCGCCCTGCGACGTTCCCTTGGTCTCTACGAGTTTCGCCCCCGCGCGCTCGGAGACGTTGGCGGGGTGGACGACCAGCGCCGTACGTAGTCCTTCGGAAACGATGAGCAAATGCCGCGTGCGGATGGCGGTCTTCTGGCCGGCGTCGTAGCCGCGCGGCCCCCGTGTTCTGTCGTGCTGACTGTTTGGCTGCCCGCGCTCGGTGCGGGCTGCCGTCCCAGCGCCACCCGCACGTCACGCCGCAGCGCGGGGCGATCCGTTCCCACGTCCCATCCGCCTGCCAACGCTGAACGTAGGCGAAGACCGTTGGCCACGGCGGAAACTCGTGCAGCAACACCCTTCATGCGCCGCCGGCCGGAGTGCATTTTCGCCTGGGTGCGCCAGGTGTGCGAGACCGTGGTCCAATTGGCCCGTTGGGACCGATGATCCGTGAGCAGGGACGCCGCTGCGTGATCTCGCGGTTGGTCCGCACGCACAGGCGCGCCGGCAGCCCGGTGCGGCGTCCGGATGCCGGTTCCCGACCGCTGCGAAGCAGCGCGGAACGATGGCGCGCCGCACCCGCAGAGCGCGAGGCGAGGATGGGTGCGTCTCCTGCCGCGCCAGGCAGCGCGGGACGATGGCGCGCCGCACCCGCGGCCGGTGTTGCAAGAACGACCCTTGGCGCGGCGCTGCGGTCGCAGACGCCGCACGATCGCCATCATTGGGCGTCTGCTAGGATGGCGGGGCCATGTGGCGCGGACGGGGGGCGCGGTGGACAGCGCCCACGCGAAGCCGCCTGCCATGCGTGCAACCTGCCGCGAAAAAGGAGAATTCGCGTGAGCAGCTCACCTTCCGGTCGACGTCCGCGTGCGCCCCGTCGGTTCTCCCGGCGGACCACGCTTCAGGCGGCTGCTGGCGTCGCCGCTGCTGCGCTCGTGACCGGAGGGCGCGCCTGGCCTGCCGGCGCGGCTGAGGAGGCGACTCCGGTTCCGGGCGCGCTGCCCGATCTGCGCGGAGTCGCGCCGCTGCCCTTGAGCGGGGCGCTGCTGGCCACGTTCGAAGCCTACGTCGCGGCGAAACTGGCCGAGTTCCACGTTCCCGGGGCCGCCGTCGCCGTCGTGCAGGGCGGCGAGGTCACGTTCCTGCAGGGGTTCGGGGTCCGCGAGCTGGGTCGGCCGGCGCCGGTCACCACCGACACGTTGTTGCGGATCGGTTCGATCACCAAGTCGTTCAGTTCGCTGCTGGCGGCCACCGTGGTCGACACAGGGCGGCTCAGCTGGGAGACGCCGCTGGTCGATCTGCTGCCCAGCTTCGCCGTCGCCGACTCGGCGCTCACCCCGCGGCTGACCCTCGCCGACGCCTTCTGCGCCTGCACCGGGTTGCCGCGGCGGGACTGGCAGTTGATTCTCAACGCGCGGGCGCTCACCCCCGAACGGGTGATCGCGGATATGGCGACGTTGCCGCTGACCACGCCCTACGGCGAGCAGTTCCAGTACAACAACCAGATGGTGGCGGCTGGCGGCTACGCGGCGGCGGTGGCCGACGGCGGCTCCCCGGACGATCTCGGCCACGCCTACGCCATCGCGTTGCGGGCGCGGGTGCTCGATCCGCTCGGGATGGGGCGCTCGGCGCTGGCGCTGGCCGAGGTGCTTGGGGGCGGCAACTATGCGATCCCCCACAGCGCCGGTCTCAGCGGCGCGCTCCAGCCGCTGCCGCTGCTGGAAGACGATGTCTGGGTCAGCGCGGTGGGGCCGAGCGGGGCCCTGTGGTCGAGCGCGGCGGAGATGGCGCGCTACGTCCAGACCGAGCTGCGCCGAGGGGTCAACCCGGACGGGGTGCGCGTGGTGTCGACGGAGAATCTGGAGCGGACGTGGCGGCCGGGGGTGGCTTTGCCGACGCCGCCGCCGGGCACGCCGCCGGCGCTGGCGACATTCGGCGAGCACTACGGGCTCGGCTGGGTCGTCGGCTCCTATGGCGGGCAGCGGCTCGTGTGGCACACCGGCGCGACCCACGGGTTTCACGCGCTGCTCACCCTGCTGCCGGAGGCGGATCTCGGCGCGGTGGTGCTGACGAACGCGACGATCGGCATGTCCGGCACGTTCACCACCGCCGTCCAGCTGCGGTTGCTGGAGCTGCTGTTCGACCTCCCGGCGACGATCGACGCGGCGCAGGCGGCCGGCCCCGCCGCTGCCGCCGCGCAGGCGCGCGACGCGTTGCTGAGCCAGCTCGGCACGGTTGACTCGGCGCTGGTCGCTCCTTTCCTGGGGCGCTACACCAACCCCGCGCTGGGCGAGATGACGCTGGCGCTGCGGGACGGGGCGTTGGTGTTCGATGCCGGGTCGGTCCGCTCCGCGATGCGCCCGCAGCTCGGGGCGGACGGCGCGGTCATCGCCTATCTGTTCGTCGATCCACCGTTGGGCGGATTCCCGCCCGAGCTGACGGTGTCGCTGACGCGGGATGCCGCCGGTCGGCCGCAGCCGGTGCTGACGGCGGCGACGGGGCCGGGCGAGGCCGCGGAAGTCTATGCCTACGAGCCGGTGGCGGCGGGGGCCA
>JADLCW010000501.1 GCA_020847015.1 Thermomicrobiales bacterium
AGTGGGCTGACGACCGGAGCCGCGGTCGGCCCGCTGGTGGGGGCTGCGATCGCCATTGCGCTGGGGCTGGGCTACCGCGCGCTGTATCGAGAAAATCAGGAGCGGCAGCGATTGATCGAGGAGTTGCTGGCGACGCGCGCGGAGCTGGCCGAAAAGGAACGCGTGGCGGGGGTGCTGTCGGAGCGGGCGCGACTGGCGCGCGAGATTCACGATACCGTGGCGCAGGGGTTGGCCAGCATCCAGCTCTTGCTGCACGCCGCGGAGCAAACCGACGGCCAGCGTCCGGGCATCGAGCACGTCCGCCTGGCGCGGGAAACCGCCGCGCTCAACTTGGCGGAGGCGCGACGGTTCATTCATGCGCTGTCGCCGCCGACGCTGGACGACCAGACGCTGGCTGGCGCACTGGAGCGGTTGGCCGAGGCCACCCGGCGCTCGGCGACGTTGGGCGTCGACGGCGAGCCGGACTCCGGGTTGGACGTGTCGGTGTGCGTCAGCGGCGACCCGGCGTCCTTGCCGCCGCCGATCGAAACGGCGCTGCTGCGCATTGCGCAGGGGGCGCTGGCCAATGTCGTGCAACATGCGCGGGCGAGGCGGGCGATGGTGACGCTCAGCTACGCGGAGGATGCCGTGAGTCTGGATGTCGTGGACGATGGCGCCGGGTTCGATGCCGCCGGCGGGCAAGCGACCCCGAGACGGCGAGAAGACGGGTCCTTCGGCATCGCCGCGATGCAGGAGCGCGTGGCGCAATTGGGTGGAGAATTCGTTATCGAGTCGGCGCCCGGCTCCGGGGCTGCCGTGGCGGTGACGTTCGGTCTGCCCCGATGATTCGTTTGCTGATGGCTGACGATCATCCGGTCGTGCGCGCCGGCCTGCGAGCGCTGCTGGCTGCAGAAGCGGATTTCACGATCGCGATCGAAACTGGCGCGGCCGAGGACGCGGTCGCCGCGGCGATGCGCGAACCGGTCGATGTCGCGCTGATGGATCTGCAATTCGGCGGGGCGATGCAGGGCGTGGAGGCAACGCGACGGCTGCGCGCGTTGCCCCATCCGCCGGTGGTGCTGATCTTGACCAACTACGACACCGACGCCGATATCCTGGGCGCGATCGAGGCGGGAGCCAGCGGCTACCTGCTGAAGGACACGCCGCCAGCCGAGATCATGGCGGCAGTACGGGCGGCGGCCGCTGGAGGGAGCGCGCTGGCCCCGGCGGTCGCTAGTCGGTTGATGTCGCGGGTGCAGGCGCCGACCCGACAACTCACGCCGCGCGAGGCGGATGTGCTGACGCTGGCGGCCGAAGGAAAGTCCAACAAAGAGATCGGACGAGATCTTTTCCTGAGCGAGGCCACCGTCAAAAGCCATTTGGCGCGCGTCTTCGCCAAATTGGAAGTTGCCTCGCGCACTGCCGCCGTGGCCAAGGCGCGCCAGACCGGCATCATTCGCGAGCGGCGAGGCTGACGCAGGCGAACGCCCCTATGAGCGGCCGATGCCGATGCCCATGCGATCGCGCACCACGGTCATCTTGGCGGCGGCGCGCTCGCGGGCGCGCGCGGCCCCGGCCGCGAGGGCGATCTGGGACAACTCCGGATTGGCTTCGAGTTCGCGCAGGCGCTCCTGCATCGGGGTCAGCGCTTCGACCACGATCTCGCCGAGATCGCTTTTGAAGGCGCCATAGCCTTTGCCGATGTAGCGCTGCTCGATGGCGGCAACCGGTTCGCCACTGAGCAGGCTGTAGATCGTCAGCAGATTGGTTAGCGCCGGTTTGTCGGGTGCGGCAACGACTGCGGACCCGGAATCCGTGACTGCGCGCCGAATCTTCTTGCGGATGACATCGGGGGAGTCGGCCAGGGCGATGGCGGCGTTGGGCGAGGCGTCGCTCTTGCTCATCTTTTTCGTCGGGTCCTCGAGCGACATGATGCGAGCGCCTTCCGCCTTGATGTCTGGCTCGGGCAGCACGAAGGTTTCACCATAGCGCGCGTTGAACCGCGCGGCGGCATCGCGGGTCAGTTCGATGTGTTGCTTCTGATCCTCGCCGACCGGCACCAACTCGGTGTCGTAGAGGAGGATGTCGGCGGCTTGCAACACCGGATAGTCGAAGAGCGCAGCCGAGACTTGCTCGTCGTTCTTGCCGCTGGTTTTATCTTTGAACTGGGTCATGCGTCGCAGCTCGCCATACTGGGTGACCGAATTGAGCAACCAGCACAACTCAGTGTGTTCGCGCACATCCGATTGGACGAACAGGATCGACGCATCCGGATCGATGCCGGCGGCCAGCAGCACGTTGGCGAGGTGCAGAGTGTTGGCGCGCAGCGTCTCGCGCGTCGTCGGCAGCGACAGCGCGTGCAGATCGACGATGCAAAACACGTTGTCGAATTGACCCTGCTGATTGACCCAGTTGCGAATGGCGCCGAGGTAATTGCCGAGATGGAAATTGCCGGATGGCTGGATGCCCGAGAAGACCCGCTTCGGTCGATGGGCGACCGAGGTTGACACGCTCACGAATTGCAACTCCCTGAATGCGACCCAAACGGCGCCTCTGCGCCGATGATTCTAGCAAACAGGGTCGCGGAGTTGGTTCGGGGCGAACTACCGAGAAATGGCGATGGATTTCGCGCCGCGCCGGAACGGAGCAGGTTCGTCGCACGCGTCGTTGCCGAGCCAGGTCGTGCCGAAGACACGCATGCTTTCGATGACCGGCAGCAGCGCATGCCCCTTGGCGGTCAGAGAGTATTCGACGCGCGGTGGCACCTCGGCGAAGCAGCAGCGGTCGACGACGCCCGCTTCTTCCAGCCGACGCAGCCGCTCCGAGAGCGTCTTGGGGCTAATGCCGGCGAGCGAGCGCTCGAGCTCGCTAAAGCGGCGCTGCCCCTCGGCGAGATCGCGCACGATGAGCGGCGTCCATTTGTTTCCGATGAGTTCGGCGGTCCGTGCGACCGGGCAGCCGAAGCTGGCCGGAGCGTCCATTCCATCACCAATCCCCGACCGTCGCGGCCGGATGGCCGGGTTCATATTTCGACACCTACTTGCCGAAGGATAGCATGGGCGCGGTGACTCGGCAGCGATAGCTACACCAGGCCGCCGATCCGAGACTCCTATAATCGGACTGGCTATGGGCGCAGAGTTGGAGAGGGGCGGGTGATGCAGCACGAGCTTACGCAGGGCTGGTTTCGGGTGTCGGAACCGGAACCGG
>JADLCW010000502.1 GCA_020847015.1 Thermomicrobiales bacterium
CTGGATCCTGAGCGGTTCAAGGCGATCACGCGGGGCGGCCGGTTGGACCTGGTGTGGGCCGGCATCGAGGCGGCGGACGCGGCCGGGTTGCGACCGATCAAACTCAACTGTGTCGTGCTGCGCGACCAGAACGAGAGCGAGGTGATCGAGCTGGCGGCGCTGACGCTGGATCGGGCATGGCAGGTGCGATTCCTGGAGATCATGCCGTTGGAGGGTGTCGGCGACGTGCATGACTCGTCGATGGTGACCAGCGCGGAAACACAGGCTCGGTTGGAGGAGCGATTCGGCCCCCTGGAGTCGGTGGACGCCAATCCTTCGGATCCGGCGCGGCCGTGGCGCATCAAGGGCGCGGCGGGCACGGTCGGATTCATCTCCCCGGTGACCGCGCCATTTTGCGCTGCCTGTAACCGGCTCCGGCTGACGGCCGACGGCCAGCTGCGGCTCTGTCTGCTGCGTCCGGATGAAGCGGATCTGCGCGCCAAGGTGCGCGGCGGAGCTTCCGACGACGAGCTGGAGCGAGCCATCCGCGCCGCGGTCTGGCGCAAACCGTGGGGCCACAAGCTGGGCGAGGGTGACCGCACGACCGTGCGCGGCATGAGCCAGATCGGCGGCTGAACCCGTTCCGAACCCGGAACGAATACGAACGCGGCCCCCGGATTTCCGGGGGCCGTTGGCATTGTCGGGCGGAGTGCTACGGGGTTGGTTCGGCGGCGGAGTCCCGCATGCGAGCGATCTCCGCTTCGGTCAGGCCGCCGGTGACGGATGTGTTGCCGAAACCGATCAGCGTGGTTTCTGCGGGCGGCGTCGGGGAGCTGACCGCCGGCTTGTCGTCCAGCACCAGATAGACATCGACGGCGACGACCTCGGCTGGCCGCACCGCAAGCGTGTCGTCCTTGGCGATCGGGCGAACACTGCCTTCGATGCTCGACTGAATGAACACCGCTGGCGACGCGGCATTCTTCGGCAGCTCGCCGCCCAGTTCGTAGGCGCCCGCCGGCAAGTTGGTGAACTCCACCTTGCCCGATTCGCCACCGCCCAACCCGGTGACGCCGCTCTTGGCAGTGTCGTTGATGGACCCGGTGCCGGAGAGACTGAGCGGGATGCCGCCGGCCAGCGAATGGCACTCGTCGGCCCACAGCGTGGCGTCGCCCCCGCCATTGGTGCCCGGCGGACAGCCGTAGACATTGACCTGGACCTTGCCGGTGGCTCCGGCCAGTTCGGGGAGCAGCCCGAGATCGACATCGATGCCGAAGTCGCTCAACGACGGCTCGTCGGGAATCGTCGTGCGAACCAGTTGACCCTGATAGCGATCCGGCGCGAACCGGGAGCCAAGCCCGGGCACCGCCACGATATAGTCGCCGTGACCAATGCCCTCGAATGTCGCCGATTGCTCGCCGGGGTCGAGACAGCGCGCCTGGAGCGGCGGCAACGAGAAATCGGTGGCATTGTCAGGGTACAGTCCGAGACAGGCCTGCTCCTTGCCGGCGAGACCGGAATCGGGGAAGGTGAGCGCCACTTCCAGGGTGTGCCCCTGGAGGGCGCCGTTATCGGTATGAGCGGAGACTGGAGTGGATGTGAGCGACAACGCGGCGAGCAGCGCCCCTAGAGCAAACGGTCGCGCTACGCCCAGACCGAAGCCGCGGCTTCGGCTGTTCCCAGCGTCTCCGACTCGTTCGCAACCGAACATGACTGCTCCGCGACCGACGGGGCGACGCCCAGAGTATAGCCGCATGCGCCCCCGCTCCGGAAGACTCTGACATCCTAAACGTTTCGGATTCCTGAATGGTTACGCCGGAGGTCCTGATTTGAGCGCGCACTGCGTCAATCGCCCGCCACTGCGAACGCTGGCGATCGCGACTTCAATGACGCCGGAGCAGGTCGAACGGCTGCGACACGCATTTCCCGACCTGACGATCGACGTTGTCGAGTGGCCGCCGGATATCGCGACCTTGCGCGAGGCCGACGCCGCCGTGCTCTGGCAGGTGCGACCGGAGTGGCTGGAGGCGGCTCCACGGTTGCGCTGGATTCATGTTGGCGGGGCTGGCGTCGACAATCTGCCGCTGACGGAGATTGCGCGCCATGGGGTGACGCTCACCAACAACAGCGGCATTCACGTGCCGAACATGCCAGAGCATCAATTGGCGCTGATGCTCGCCTTCGCCCGTGGATTGCCACGCCTGATGCGCGCCCAGACGCGTCACGAATGGCGCGACGAAGCAACCGCACGCGAGGTGTTCGATTTGGCGGGGCAGACGCTGCTGCTGGTGGGCATGGGTGAAGTGGGACTTGGAGCGGGAGAGCGGGCGGCCGCGCTAGGCATGCGCGTGCTCGGCGTGCGCCGCCGGCCGGATCTGCCGACCCCATCCTTCATCGAACGGGTGTATGGGGTCGATGCGCTGTCCGAGGCGCTGCCGGAGGCCGATCATGTCGCGATCGGGTTGCCGCTGACGGAGGAGACCACAGGACTGTTCGGCCCGGAAGCATTTGCGGCGATGAAACCGGGAGCTTATCTCTACAACCTTGGGCGCGGACCGATCGTAGATACCGACGCCCTGATCGCCGCACTTGTAGACGGTCGTTTGGCAGGAGCGGGGTTGGATGTGACCGAGCCGGAGCCTCTGCCTGCCGATTCCCCGCTCTGGGATATGGATAACGTCATCATCACGGCGCACACCTCGGGGGCGTCGCCGCACTACTGGGAGCGGGCGACGCCGCTGATCGAAGAGAACATTCGGCGCTATCGGGCGGGCGAAGCGCTGCGCAACGAGGTGGATCTGGTGGCAGGGTATTGACGCTCGACCAACTGATGGCGTAGCACGAGCGACATAACACAACGTGCCAGTTGACGTGGCGGCAGACTTGGCGGAAAATGTACGTACACCCGTGTACCCCGCGCCCGAGGCCCTTTGGGAAGGAGGGGACCCGATGCGCGATTACGCGATGGCCTCGTTTTCCATCCATGCATCGCGGCGGCTGGCCCAGCGGAATCTGACCGAAGAGGACGTGCGCTATGTCTATGTCCACGGTCGCCGCCACCACTCTGGCAACGCCGTGTTCGTCCACCTCGGTTGGCGCGACATTCCGGCGGAGGATCGGCGGGAGAGCCGACTGCGGCGATTGGAAGGGACCGTGCTGGTGCTCGATTCGGCAACTGGGCAGCACCTGACGACCGCTTACCGCAATCGTCGCTCCGGCATGCGCGACATCAAGCGCAAACCGAAGCGGCAATTTGACGACTGAGCATGTCGTCACGGACCTGATGCCGTGCGCGGTGCGGTTCCGCCGGAGGAGCATCCGCGCGATGACGGCGCATTGAGGAGAGCCCCGCTCGCTTCCGGGCGCGAAAGCTTCTCGGTGGCTACGATTCGCGCATCGCGCCGTCTGCCGCAAGGCGCGGGTTCGCGACGCGTGTTCTTGTCGTCATGCCTGGCGAGAAAGCTGGTCCACCTCCCGCAGCAGTGTTGGAAGTCGGTGGCGTCCGTGCATCTCGCGAATATGCCGGGCGGCGGCTTCCGTAGTCATGCCGACTGCCGTTACGTAGAGCGGACGGGCGCTCCGATCCCGCCGCACTTCCACCGCCGGAGTGTTATGAAACGTAGTCTTCGCTACGCCGATGAC
>JADLCW010000503.1 GCA_020847015.1 Thermomicrobiales bacterium
CTGGTGCTCGATCGCGGCTATGGGTTCGCCGACGTCGATCGGCAGGAGCCGGTTCAGCCGGGCGCGCTCTTCCGCATCGCCAGCGTGTCGAAAGCATTCACCGCCGTCGCGATCCTGACCCTGGTCGATGCTGGCGCGCTGACCCTCGACACGCCGGTTTTCCCGTTGCTGGGACTCGCGGCGGCGCCCCACGCCGCGCGTGACCCGCGCCTCGACACGATCACCGTCGAGCAGGTGCTCGTCCACGCCGGCGGCTGGGATGCGGCCGCAAGTCTCGACCCGCAGTACCTGCCCTGGAGCCGGATGGCGGCCGCGACGCTCGGACGCTCCGACCCGGCCGAATCGACGACGATCGTCCGCTACATGCTCGGCGTGCCGCTCGATTTCGATCCCGGCGCCCGGCAGGCTTATTCCAATTTCGGCTTCAACCTGCTCGGCCGCGTCATCGAGCATGTCTCGGGGCAACCCTACGCCGATTTCGTGCGGGATCGCGTGCTGACTCCGGCCGGCATCACCACCATGCGCATGGGCCGCACCCGGCGCGAAGACCGCGCTCCGGGGGAGGTTCGCTACTACAGCCCGCCGGGGCTCCCCCTCGGGGAGTCCGTCTTCTGGGGCGAGGGGTACGTGCCGGACGCCTACGGACACTATTACCTCGAAGCCATGGATTCTCACGGCGGCTGGCTCGCCAGCGCGGCGGATCTGGTTCGCTTCGCGACCGCCGTCGACGGCCAGCGGGGGGCGGCCCTGCTGTCGCCGGAGATGGTGCGGACGATGCTCACCACGCCCCGCCCCAAGGCTGATCCCGGGTCCGGCAGCGTTCCGGTCGCCGCCGGACTGGGTTGGGATGTGCGACCGGTCGCTGGCGGCGCGGAGTGGTCGCGCACCGGGGCGCTGGTGGGGACCTCCGCGGCGTGGGTGGTGCGCAGCCCCGACGGCGTGGCGATGGCGTACGCGTTCAATTCGCTGCCTCTGGATTTTCCGGCGCTGTTTTTCGCCTCCTTCGATGCGCTCCTCGCCGCCGCGGGCGCGATCCAGACGTGGCCCGAGCATGATTTGTTCGCGGCGGCCGGTTCTGCGGCGATGCCTGGCGCATAGGGCGCAACCGTCCTCCGGATCGAGCAACGCCGACGCGTAACGGGTTTTCTCGCCCGAACCAAGTCGGCTGCCCAGCCGTGGTGATGCCGCCCGGCGGCACGGCGCACGAGACGGGCAATCAGCTCGCTGCCGAGACCGGCCTTGACGCGGCCGCCGGGCTGCTGATCTGACCCGGCGGCGCGGGGCTGGTCGTCATCGTGGCGGTCTGACCGGCCGGCAGACCCTCGCGCTCGTGTGGTATATCGCCGAGGCGATGAGCGAGCGCGGGGGAGAGGAGCGGATGAGCGTAGCGTTTTTGGGACCGCGCGGCACCTTCAGCGAGGTGGCCGCACTGGAGCGCGCCGGATCGGAGGCGGCCACGGTTCCCTTCACCTCGTTTCCGGCCGTCGTGTCGGCGGTCGAAACCGGGTTGGCCGACGAGGCGCTGGTGGCGGTCGAGAACTCCATCGAAGGTCCCGTCCCGACCACGCTCGATCTGCTGATCCACGAGACGCCGCTGCGCATCCGGGGCGAGATTGTGGTGCCGATCCGTCAGTTTCTGGTCACCGTCCCGGGGGCGACCATCGACGGCATTACGGTCGTCGTGTCGCATCCGCAGGGGTTGGGGCAATGCCGCCGCTTTCTTGAGCGCTGTCTGCCGGACGTCGAACAGGTGGCCGCCCTCAGCACGGCCGGCGCGGTGCGGGAGGCGATCGCGAGCGGCGATCCGCGGCGGGCCGCCATCGGTCACGCTCGCGCCGCCGAGTTGTACGGCGGCGTCGTGCTCGCCCACGACATTCAGGATGCCCGCTCCAATGTCACCCGTTTTCTGCTGCTGGGCCGCGAGGACGCCGCGCCGACCGGCGACGACAAGACCTCCATCGGTTTCACCGTCAAGGCCAATGTGCCCGGCGCGCTGCACGCCATTTTGACCGAACTGGCCAACGAGTCGATCCAGATGACCAAGATCGAGAATCGCCCCACCAAGGGTTGGCTGGGCGAGTATGTTTTTCTGGTCGATTTCGAGGGCCACCGGACGGACCCGCGCATCGGCGCGATGCTGGAGCGTATCCGCGCCGTCACCGACAGTTTGACCGTGTTCGGCTCGTACCCGCGCTATCCGCTGGAGCGGCTGCGCGATGCCGCCGACCCCCAACCGCTCGCCTGAAGCACCCCGAGGATCGCACCCATGCGCTTGCTGCTGGACGATACGCTGGCGACGCTGCCCTATATGCTGCCGCTCGTCGAAGGCTGGATCGCGCCGGGCGATCTGCGGCCGGAACGACGCACGGCGCTGCGGGCCGCCGATCTGGAACCCGGCGATGCGGCGCTGCTGCCGCTGCCCGAGGCGGCGCTGCTGCCGGAGCTGTTCGGCATCGTTCCCGGCATCGCCGCGATCGCCGACGGCGTTGGAGCCTACGCGCTGCGCACCCCCGTGCGCCCCGATGAGATCGAAGGGGCCACCGTGCGGCTGCTCGATGTCTCGCCGGTGGGCGTCGTGCTGGCGCGCGCGACGGTGGGTCCCTACTTCGGCATCGCGCCGATCGTCTGGACGCCCGAAGCGGACCCGGCGGCGCAGGCCGTGGTGGTGGAGGGGCTGGCCGCGCTGCGCCCCGTCGAGGGCGGCTTCTCCGAGGATCTGGCGCGGGCCTGGTTCATTCTGACCGGGCTGCCGGTCGTCTC
>JADLCW010000504.1 GCA_020847015.1 Thermomicrobiales bacterium
CGTCGCCGGGCCTGCCTTCGATGTCGTTGCCCAGGCTGCCGCGGTTCGCCGCGCCAGCGAGGCGGCCAACCTCCCAGTGGCCGCCATCTGCACCCACCCCACGCACGATCCGCTCGTGCCGGACCCGACCGAGCGCGCCCGCCGCTTCGCCGGACTGGCGCGCCTGTTGGCCACGGCCGACGAACTGGGCGCGGGCGGCGTCGTTTCGGTGCCGCTGCGACCACCTCACGTTTTCGCCCCGGATGACCCTGGGAACTTGCATGATCTTGCCGTCCGTGAATTTGCCGCTTGGGCCGATGCGTTGCCAAATGGGTCGGCAGCTGTGTTTCTGGAACCACTCAACCGCTACGAGGCGTCGTTTCTCAATCGGGTCGGACAGGCGGCGGCCATCTGCCGCGCGGTCGACAATCCCCGCCTGCGCGCTCTTGCCGATCTGTTCCACATGAACATCGAGGAGTCCGATCTCGCCGCGCCCCTGCGCGAAGCTGGCGATTGCCTCGGACACGTCCACGTGGCCGACAACAACCGGTTCGAACCGGGCGCTGGCTGCCTGGATTTCGCCGCGCCCTTCGCCGCGCTCCGCGCGATCGGCTACCGCGGCTTCATCAGCATCGAGTGCTGGCCGGCTCGCGGGCCGGCGTTGTCCCGTTCGGCCGAAACCGCCCTACCCGCCGCCGTCGCGCATCTCCGGAGCGCGTGGAACGCCGCGGCGCTTCCCACCGCAACCCCGGCGAAGGAGGTGATGCGATGATCGGCTGACCGGATCCGCGCGATGCTCGATCGATAACGCCGGCCCATGCCGGGTCAAGCAAAGGAGATTGGAGACGATGAGCGCACCCGTCGACCGCCTCACTCGCCGTACCGTGACCAAGGCTTTCGCCGCCGGCGTGCTGGCCCCCAGTCTCGCCCTGGCTGCTGGCCGCCGCTCGGTGGCGCGCGCTCAGGAACCGGCCACCGTCACATTCTGGCAATTCAGCCAGCTCCAATTCAACATCGACGCTTACAATGCGGCCATTGCGGAGTTCGAGAAGCAGAATCCGGACATCAAGGTGAACATGGAGCTGGTCCCCTGGGCGGATCAGCATCAAAAGCTGGTGACTGGATTGACCACCGGCAACCTGCCCGATGTCTCCATGCTTGGCAACAACGTGGTCGCGGAATTTCAGGCGCTTGGCGCGCTGGCGCCGCTGACCGATTACTTCAAGCAGTGGTCCGACGAGATCGGCCGTGACATCACGGAAGACATCTGGCCTGGGGACAAGCTCTACTACAATCTGCACGATGACTGGTGGGGTTCACCGGTCGCCGAAGAAACGCGTTGCATCTTTTATCGGCGCGATCTCTTCGACAAAGCCGGATTGGGCGAGACCGCGCCGGACACCTGGGATGCGATGCGCGACGCGGCCGTCGCGCTCACCGGCGACGGCGTTTTCGGCTGGGGCATTCCTGGAGGCATCAACTACCAGACGCTGCAGACCTTCATGTCCGTCTACCTCGGCTACGGCGCCCGCTTCCTCAACGATGAAGGCATGTGCGGCTTCGATTCGCCCGAGTTTCGCGAGGCGCTCACCTATTACACCAACCTCTATCTCGCAGACAAGGTGAGTCCACCCGACACCCCGACCTATGACCGCGAGCCGCTGGTCCAGCTCTTCATGCAGGGCAAACTGGGCATGTACATCGACGGCCCCGATTTTTACGCGTCGCTGAAGGAAGCCAACCCCGAATTCCTCGACAGCGTCGGCGTCGCCCAGATCGCACAGGGGCCCGCGGGCCGCTTCGGCTTCCTCGGCGGCTGGCCGCTGGTGATGTGGAACACCTCCAAGAACAAGGATGCCGCCTTCAAGTGGATCCGGTTCGCCACCGATCCCGACGGCTACCTGTATCAGTTGGCTGTCGCCAGCGGCAACCTGCCAGGTCGCAAGTCGCTCGTCGATCGGGAGCCGTGGACCGTGCCGCCGCTGGACGTTTTCGCGGCGCAGATGGAGTTCGCCTATCCTTATCAGTACCCGGACCCCGAGATTCCGCAGATGGGCACCCTGGAGGTGGACGCCGTCCAGACCGCCGTTCAGAGCGTAATGCTGGGTCAGACCAGCGTCGACGACGCCACCCTGGCGCTGGTGGACCGCATCAATGCGGTGTTGAGCCGGTAGCTCAGAACGGGGCCGGTCACCAGACTGACCCCGTCTGTCCGCGCCGGCCGGGTCGGACCCGGCCGGCATGACCGGAAGGCGAGACTGGCGACCATGGCCGTTTCGGCAAACGACGCATCCATCCAATCGAGCAAACCACGCCGGCTCTTCGCGCTGCCGGATCGTCGGAGTCGCGTCGGGTACGCGTTCATCGCCCCCGCGCTGCTCATCGTCGTGGTCGTCAGTCTTTACCCGATCGCCTTTGGCATCTGGCTCAGTTTCACCGACTGGTATCTGCTTCAAAGTCTCACTCCGACCTTCGCCGGGTTGGCCGGATATCGTCGCCTGCTGGGCGATGCGGATTTCTGGCAAAGCCTGGGTCGCAGCGGAGTCTGGACCATCGGCACCGTCGCCCTGGAATATGTCATCGCCATGCCGGTGGCGCTGCTGCTCAACCGGCGCTCGCGCATCACCAGTTTTCTGACCGGGGCGCTGTTGCTGCCGTGGGTGACCCCGACTATCGTCGTCGCCTATACGTGGCGCTGGTTGTTCGACAGCCAGTTCGGAACCGTGCACTACCTGCTGCAGCGAGTCGGCCTGGCGGGCGAGCGGTCGTTGCTGGCTGATCCCAAGACCGCCTTGTGGGCGCTGATTCTCGTCAGCGCCTGGAAAGGCGCGCCGTTCATGGCGGTGGCGCTGCTGGCCACCATGAAATCCATCCCCGGCGATTTGTACGAGGCGGCGGCGGTCGACGGGGCGACTCGCCGTCGCCAATTCCTCGACATCACCCTGCCCCTGCTGCGGCAGGTGAGCGTGGTGATGGGTTTGGTGCTCGGCATCCTTGCCTTCTACAGTTTCGACCTGGTGTGGGTCATCACCAAGGGCGGCCCGTCAGACGCCACGCAGATTCTTGGCGTCTACCTCTTCCGGCTGTTTTTCGAGCGGCTCGAACTCAGCTATGCCGCCACCATCGGTGTCGCCATGCTCGCGCTGCTGATTGTCTTTTCGGCCGTCTATTTGAGAGTGGCAAGCCGGCAGGATAACGACGCATGATCGATCCGGAGGGCCAATTCCGCCCATGAATCCTCGAGTGCGCGCCAGCGCGCGGGATATCGGTCTGGATGTGCTGAGCATCCTGGCGGTGGGGATCTTCGTATTCCCCATCATCTGGCTCTTCCTGACCGCGCTCAAGCCGTCGGGTCAGATGTTCGAGGGGCCGCTGGCGATCCTGCCGCACAGCATCACGCTCGACAATTTCGCGCGCATCTGGAATGCGGTCGGCTTTCAGACCGCCTTCCGCAACAGCCTGATCGTCTCCACATCGTCGGCGTTGATCGTCACGATCGTGGGGTTGTGCGCCGCCTACAGCCTGTCACGGTTTCGCTACCGCCTGCGGTCGCTGTTCGCCGGTGGGATTCTGGCGGTGCAGATGCTGCCGGGCATCGTCATCGTGGTGCCGCTCATCGTCATCCTGCGAAGCGTCGGTTTGACCGATCGTCTGGCTGGGCTGATCGTCGTCTATCTGCTGATTGGGTTGCCGATCGCGGTCTGGATGCTAAAGGGCTATATGGATGACATTCCCGCCGAACTGGACGAGGCGGCCACCATCGACGGGGCCTCCAGTCTCCAGGTGCTCTGGCAGATCGTGATGCCGCTGATGGCTCCGGCGACGGTGGCGGTGGGAGCATTCGCGTTTCTGCTCGCCTGGGGTGAATACCTGTTCGCGGTCGCGCTCATCACGTCGACCGAGATGAAGACATTGCCGCTCGCGCTCCAGGCGGCATTTGGTCAGTACTCGATCGACTGGGGCATGCTCACCGCCGGCGGCGTCATCATTTCGCTGCCGCCGGCGGTGCTGTTCCTGTTCTTCCAGCGCTACCTCGTCGGCGGCCTCACCACCGGCGGCGTCAAGGGCTAAGCAATGACACTCCGGGGCGCCGGGGCGCCCCGATGGGAGGCACGCGTGGCGACGACGCACGATATCGACGAACCGCTTCCGCGCGAAGCGACGATTCTCACGATCACCGGGCCGCGGGAACTCGGCTTCATCACCCGTCCTCTGCCTGATGTCGGACCCGACCAGGCGCTCGTGCGAACATGTTTCTCCGGGGTCAGTCACGGCACCGAGATGAACGTCTATCGCGGCTACGCGCCCCAGTGGCGCAAGCATTACGATCGCGACACGCGGCTGTTCCGGCCCACCACCGAGGAGGAGCTGGCGCACGTTCCCGAGCGCGGCTACTGGACCGCCGCCGACCGCAGTTGGAACTACCCGCTGGCCTACGGCTACGCCAACGTCGGCCGCGTGCTGGCGACCGGCGACGCTGTGGACACGGTGAAACCGGGCGATCTGGTCTACGCCTACCAGCCGCACCAGACAGCCTACGTGGCCCCGGCGGCCTCCCTGATCCCGCTTCCGACGTTGTCCACGCCGGCGGTCGGCGTCCTTTATTCGAACCTGAATACGGCGTACGGCGGAGTGCTCGACGCCGACATTCGCATCGATGATACGGTGGTCATCTTTGGGCAGGGACTGATCGGTCTGCTTGTCGCGCAGTTCGTCCGCGGAACGGCGGCGCGACAGGTGATTACCGTCGAGGGGTTGCCGCAGCGGCGCGCGATGTCGCTGAGCAGAGGGGTTGACGCGTGCCTCGATCCTGCGACCGACGACGTCGCGCTGGCAGTCCGCGAGCGGACCGGCGGCCGCGGAGCGGACGTCGTCATCGACGCCTCCGGTTCCTACGCGGCGTTGCAGGAGGCGATCCGCACCGCGGCCCCAAACACGACCGTGATCGCGCTTTCGTGGTACGGCGGAACGGGCGGCGCGCTGGCGCTCTCCGATGAGTTCCACCACAACCGCATCACGATCCGCTGCTCGCAAGTCGGCGGCATCGCTCCCGAACTGAGCGCCACCCATTCGCTGGCTCGGCGCAGCGCGCACATTCTCGAC
>JADLCW010000505.1 GCA_020847015.1 Thermomicrobiales bacterium
GCCGGGATTGACGCCAGTGTGGGCGGCATTGCCGCGAAACATGGAGACCGTGCCCAGCGGGCGCGCCGACTCGGCGGCCGAGGCAGCCTCGGCGGTCGGGCTGGCCACGGTCGCCTCCGAGCCGGAGTGCGCTGGCGGCGTCACGACTGCCGGCCCGGCGAGTTGGGCAACCACGAATGCCAGCGCCACGGCGCCGGCGAGACACATCGCCAAACCGACGCGCTCCATCGCCCGAGTATCGCGCCGCAAGCGCCAGAAGCCAACGATCGTCAGCGCGACGCCGAAGCCGAGCAGCGCCAACCCGATGCCCTCCGGCGCATCGAACAGCAGCACGCCGCCGGCGATCGCCGTTCCGACCAGAATCGGACCGCCGCCCTTGCTTTCCGTCTCCAGCGCGAGCGAGTTCGTTGCATCGCGCTCCCGGCGCAAGTATTCAGGTAGGGCGAACTGGCTTTGGCGAACCGGGGACAACCGCGACGGAGCGGTCGTGACCTCGAGCGGCGCACCACAATCGACGCAGAAGCGGACGCTCGACGGGAACCGTTCGTGACAAATTGGGCAGATCGAAAATGTGGCGACCATAGGCAAGGATGGGGCGACGACAGGCCGAATCCAACCAACGATACACCACCCCGGCCGGTGGCGGTCAGTGGCGGGCGCGACCGGCGCAGATGATCCAGGGGAAGGAGCCGCCCAGCCAGACCACGTCGAATTGTTCGCCAACCAGCCGACCGAACGACTCCCGGCTCCAGAATTGTTTGTGATCCGGATCGCTGCCGTACGGCCGCACATCCAGGTTTTTGCCGCGCACGGCGTTGGCCAGCGAAAAGAACGGCTCGTGCGGTACGCTCAACACCACACCTACCCGCGCCAGCCGGGCGTATTCGCGCAACGCGCGCGACGGCCCGTCGCCAGGCAGATGCTCCAGCACCTCAAAACACCCGACGACATCGAAGGAGCGGTCGGGAAACGGCAGCGCCAGCACGTCGCCAGTCATGAAGCGCCCCTGCGGCAACCGCTCTTGCGCGATACGGGTCGCATCGGCGCTAGCGTCGATGCCGGTGAGCTGGAGATGCGGCATCCGATCCAGCAGGGCCGCGGCGACAAACCCCTCGCCGCAGCCGGCATCGAGGAAGCTCTTTGGTCCCAATCCTTCAACCTGGCGGGCGATCCGCCGGTGAAACCGCTCGATCAGCCGCCGCTGCAGGGGGTTGCCCGAGGTGTGCTTGCGGTAATTGCTCGACGCTTCGGCGTGCGCGGCCAAATCGATGTCGTCCACCATGCTTCCGACCGATCCGCCCATCCAGATCCAACCTCGCTTCCCCCGAACGCGATGCCGCACCGCGCTACGGATCTGCTCGCTACTCCCCGGTCGTTGCGACGAAGCGATCCGGCGGCACGCCGACAGCATCGCGCACGGGCGCTCGCCAGATCGTCCGCTCCGGCTCATGCGCCGCGTGGGCGAGCAGTTCGCCCAGCAATCCGAGGCCGAAGAATTGAGCGCCGATCACCACCAGCAGCACCGCCAGCAGCAGCAGCGGCCGACCGCCGATGGCGGACCCCGCGATCAATTTCTCGCCGGTCAGCCATAACCCAATCAAAATGCCGACAGTCATAGTGATCAACCCCGGCAAACCGAGCAGGTGCATCGGCCGCTGGCGGTACTTGGTGATGAAGGTGACGGTGAGCAGGTCGAGGAACCCCTTGGGCAGGCGCGACCAGCCATATTTCGACTGTCCCCAGCGACGCGGATGATGGGTAACCGGCAGTTCCGCAATGCGAAATCCTTCGGCGCCGGCCAGCACCGGCGTGAAGCGGTGGAGTTCGCCATAGAGGCGGATGGTGCGCACGACTTCCAGCCGGTAGGCTTTGAATCCACAGTTGAAGTCGTTCAGTTGCACGCCGGACACATGGCGCACCACCGCATTGAACAGCTTGCTGGGCAGCGTCTTGCCGAGCGGGTCGTGACGCTTCTGTTTCCACCCGGAGACGAGATCGGCGCCGGCGTCGATCGCCGCCACGAAACGCCGCAATTCGGCGGGGTCGTCTTGCAGATCGCCATCCATCGTCACCACGAGATCGTGGCGAGCGACCGCGAACCCGGTCGCCAGCGCGCGCGCCTTGCCAAAGTTGCGGCGGTGGCGCACGGCCATCAACCGCGAGTCCGTGGCGGCGAGATCGCGCAGCAGCGCCCAACCACCATCGGTCGAGCCATCATCGACGACGATCAACTCGAAGGGGAGATCGAGGTTCCCCATTTCAGTCGCGATCTGCCGATGCAATTCCCGCAGATTGCCCTCTTCGTTGTAGATCGGCACGACGATGCTGACGCCGCGCACCGGTTCCACCGGTTCCGCAGCACGCGCCGCCGGTTGCGCCACGCCAGCCATCGTTGGCGCCGCCGGAGCGACACCGCCAATCACATCTGCCGAAATGCCCATCGGAGGTTTCTCCGCCACGCCGGCCCGCGCAGTGCGAGGGGGCCGCCGGTCGCGACTATACGCACGCCCCGAAAGGAGCGCAACTTTCAGACCGGCGGACCGGCGACCCTGTAGAATCGCCGCCTATGTGTGAGATCGCCCGCGCTGGCCGCAGGTTCCGCCCAATGCCGGTGAGGACGCGTCGCACCGCGCCGGGTCGCCGCGCGTTCCGATCGGCATGGTGGTCGGCTCCTCGCGCGCGCCGCGGCCGGCCGCTCGCGCTGCTGGCGGCCGGTTTGCTGCTGGCGTTGCTGGCGGCTTGCGGCGGCGATGGGCCGACCGAAATCGTGCCAGCGGCAAGCCCACCGCTGGCCGCGCGCGCACGCTCGTCGGCCACGCCCTCGCCGGCTCCGGTCACACCCACCCCGGCGTTTTCATCCGGCACGGTTGCCGCCGATGCGATCGTCTGGGCGAGCGCGCTCGATCCGACCACTGGCGCCCCGCTGGAGCGGTCGCCGGTGTTTCCGCCCGATGCGCCGCACATCTACGCCGCCGTGCCGCTGCGCCACGTCGAGGCCGGCACGCAGATGCGCATCGATTGGCGCTACAACGACACTCCGATGGATTCACTCGCCAGCGAAGCCGTAGCGCGGCAGACAGCCGACGATCTGTGGATCACCTTCGCGCTCACCCTCGGCGATGGGCGCACGTGGCCGGTTGGCGTCTACGAGGCGATCGTGTCCATCGACGGTCGGGAAGCGCTCCGCTCCGTCGCCCACGTGGAGCCGCCGGTCGGTGATTGACCTCGGCCGGGCCTCGCCATCATCGCGTCCGCATCCCGCAGGACCTGGATCTCATCGGCGCGGTTCGCCGTCTACAATCCGAACTTGGCATGCCCCAACAATGCGCCGCTCGACCGACCGCACCTGCGGCGTTTTCACGCCGCGAATTCACCAAGAGGGACCTCGATGCCGATCTCGTGGCGAACTCGCCTGATCCACTCCGAAGCTGGCGCGCCGCCGGGTTTCCGGTCGCTGACGACCCCGGTCCATCGCGGTTCGACGACCGTGTTCGCCCGCACCGCGGATCTGCATGATGAATGGCGGCAGGGCGTCGCCCCGTATGGCTACGGACTCTATGGCACGCCGACCACGCTCGAACTGGCGGCGCGCATTGGCGAAATCGAAGGCGCGACCCACACCCTGATCGTCCCCGGCGGTCAGGCGGCGATCGCGCTTGTCTATCTCGCCTTCGCAACGCCCGGCGCCCACATGCTCGTGCCGGAGAGCATCTACGGCCCTAGCCGCGAGATCGCCAACGATCTCCTGCGTCGCTTTGGGGTCGAGATCGAGTTTTACGATCCACTGCTTGGCGCCGGCATCGCGGCGCTCCTGCGGGAAACCACGCGTCTCGTTTGGTGCGAGAGTCCGGGGTCAGTGACGATGGAAGTGCAGGATGTGCCGGCCATCGTCGCGGCCGCCCATGCCCGAGGCGCCGTCGTCGCCATCGACAATACATACGCCGCCGGCGTGCTGTTCGACGCGTTCGGTCACGGCGCCGACATCTCCGTACAGGCGCTGACCAAGTATATCGGCGGTCATAGCGATCTCCTGCTCGGGTCAGTCAGCCTACGCGATGATGCGGTGTACGACGCCGTCGGCAACGTCAATCAGATGCTCGGGATGGCCGTCTCCCCCGACGATTGCAGTCTCGCGCTGCGCGGGTTGCAAACGCTGGGGGTGCAGCTGGAACGCCTGGAGGCCTCGACGCTAACAGTCGCGCGCTGGCTGGCGGCGCGTCCGGAGATCGCCACGGTGCTGCATCCGGCGCTGCCCTCCTGCCCCGGTCATGAGACCTGGGTGCGGGACTTCACCGGATCGGCCAGCGTGTTCTCGGTCGTTTTCCGGGAGGGTATCGCGCCGGAGGCGATTCTCGCGTTCATCGACCGCTTGCGGTTGTTCAAGATCGGCTATAGCTGGGGCGGGCAAACCAGTCTGGTGGTTCCCCACTTCGATGTCAGCCGGCAGGTCCGCCCCTATGGTCCCCGGCTCGTCCGCTTCAATATCGGGTTGGAGGATTCGGCAGACCTGATCGCCGATCTCGGCGCCGCGCTCGCCCCCCTTGCGGTCGGCGCACCGGTGTTTGGCGCTCCCGCCTGATTCCGCTGCGGGCGACGGGCCATTTTGAGATATTCACCCGAATGCATGGCCGCCCCGCCTTGCAGCCCATTCTCGTCTGATGCTATCTTGGCTTGCAGCCTAGGATATTGGGAGGGCGGTCGGTTCTTCGGAGTGGTTACTAGCGGCCGAGGTTGGCCGCGCAGCCCGGGAGCGCACCCGGGGTTGCCGCAGGGGTCGCGCTCCGCGCCTGCGGCCGGATGGTTGAGTGATGAAAGAACAACACCCTCCGGACGAACACTGGTTTGGCCCCCACCCCAAACATGGGGCGTGGCTCACCGCGCGGGCGGGCGCGCAACCCGGTTCCCCCGCTCTCTTCTCGCCGCAAGCGCCCGCGCCGCCCCGGCCGTTTCACTGGCAGCAAGGGTCCACGTTGTGGCTCCTCGACTGGGAACCGGGTGGTTGGGTGCTGGCCGAACTGCGCTTCGACGAGCGCCACTGCCGCTATCTGGAGACCCGCCGCGCCTACTATCGCTGGCAGCGCGAGGCTGCCGGCGCGCTGCTGGGTCGCGCGCTCGCCGCCGGCCCCGCCGCCATCGAGGCGATCGCCGCCGGGTTGGCGGTCTGGCTCGGACCCGACCCCGCGGCGCACCAGGCCTGATTCCGCCCTACGCTCCGGTTTCAGGATCGAAGGCTTTTTCGCCCGCTGCGATCGGAACCGTCAGGTCGTTTTCGGTTGGCGGAATCGGGCAGCTCCACCCCTCGGCGTAGGCGCAGTACGGATTGTAGGCATAGTTGAAATCCAACGATAGCGTGCCGTCCGGACGCAGCCGCGGTTCCACATAGCGGCCGCCGGCGTAGGTTTCCACACCGGATGTCGCGTCCTTGAAGGGCAGGAAAAAGTGACCCCGCCCCAGATCGGTGAACACCGTCAGGGTCGCCGGGCGCCCATCCACGTCGAAGGTGACGTGGCCAGCGCGCAGGTACGGTTTTTCGGCCCCGTCGGACATGGCCAGATGGACCGGCTCTCCCGCTCCCTCGCCATTCGTCTCCAACGGCAGCGCCAATACGAGATCGGGGCGCTCCGGGTAATAGTTCAACCCGGAAAAGCGCTCCCGGTCGCGCTCCGTCAGCGGCGACGCATCGCCGTTGGCGAAGAGTCGATCGCGCCGCTGCCGAAAATCCTGGAGCCGCGATCCGGTTGATGGCGTCATGCCGTGGTCCTCCGCTGCGCGGTGCCCCCGCCGCGCGTCATCACAATACTTTCCTTTGGGAAGTATAACCAGCGCGTCAAATCGGGGCGCCTGCGGTCGTCTCGGCCAGGAGCGACCCCATGCCGTGCTGCGCGCGCAGTCGGTCTCCCACCCGCAAGGCCTGCGCGGCGATCGTCAGCGCGGGGTTGACCGCCGTCGAGGAAGGAAAAAACCCGGCGTCGACCACGTACAGATTGTCTACTTCGTGCGCCTTGCAGAACGGGTCCAGCACGGAGGTGTCGGGATCGGCCCCGAACCGCATCGTGCCGCACTGGTGAGAGTTGGTTTCGATGCCCATCCGCCGATCGAGCAGCACCGGGTAGCCAGCGCGCCGCAGCGCC
>JADLCW010000506.1 GCA_020847015.1 Thermomicrobiales bacterium
ACGCAAATGTCATTCAGAATCCCGGGGTGCCGACTGAAGAGCAGATGAAGGCCACGTCGCTTCACTTACGCAAGCTCTGCGCGCTGCTCGAAGCGCAACTGTATCTTGTACCGATGTATCGTCTCACCGCGGGCGTCTTTGGCCTTCCGGCGCGAGAGAAAGTGCTTTCGGCCTCCAGATCCCTGATGGGTCTTTCCAATAGCGTTTTTCGCGCCGCTGATCACATCTACGAGTCGAATGCAAAGAGAGTAGAAAACATTCACGATTCGCTGGGGCTGTATCTGGCAGAAAGCGATCGGTGGCCTAAGGAACCATCATGACGCCGAACAACACGTTCCAGTGGACATTTAGCAAGCGGGCTACGCCCGCTCGCTCGGCCCCTGAGCGCGAGCGTTAGGGCGCCTCCCAATGTCGCCAGCAAGCCTCACCACTGCGTTTCTCACGACACAGTTCTTCTTGCTGGTTATCGTCTATCTTGGCATCGTCGCACTTCGATTCGGCGAAGGGACATTTTCGCGATTCTCGGACAATCCCCGCCCCGCGACGCGTAATCTCCCATCTCTGGTTTTTGGGTTTGCCCTGGTCACACTTGCCTGTATCGCGTTTTCACAAGACTTCGTACTGTCTCCCCGCGTCAGAATAGTTGTCGCCCCGATAGAATCGATGGACTTGGGGGCGATGATGAGAGGACGAGGTGGCCCGATACGGACAGGCATTCAGGGATCGAGCGGTGGCGCGATTGCTGCCGCCGGAGAACGCGACGCTGGACGATGTCGCGCGTGAATACGGAGTGGGGGTTGCGACACTCGAACGATGGCGGAGCGCGGCGCTGGCCGAGCAGCCGCGGAAACGAGCGTGGTCGGCTGCCGCGCGGTTGGACGCGGTGGTGACGACAGCCGCCATGGACGAGGCAAGCCGGAACGCGTGGTGCCGCGCCCACGGCGTGTATCTGCAGGAGCTGGCGGCGTGGCGGGTGGCGGCGACCGAGGCGCTGGCCGAACCGGAGGAAGCCCGGGCCAGCCCGCAGCAGACCCGGCAGGATCGGCGGCGGATCAAGGAGCTCGAGCGCGAGGTGCGGCGCAAGGACAAGGCGTTGGCCGAGACGGCGGCGCTGTTGGTGCTGTCAAAAAAAGTCGAGGCGATCTTCAATCAGGGCGAGGACGAATGATCGGCCTCGAAGATCGCCGCAGTCTGGCCCGAGAAATCGAACATGCCCGTGCCGCCGGCGCGCGATTGAATCGCGCCTGCGCCGTGGCCGGGATCAGCGCCCGCACGCTGCAGCGCTGGCAGCTCGACGATGGCCTGGTCAGTGGCGATCGCCGGCCCGCCGCGCTGCGGCCGGTCCCGGCCCACGCTCTGAGTTCGGAAGAGCGCTCGGTGGTGCTGCAGGCGGCCAACGCGCCGCGCTTCGCCGATCTGCCGCCGGCGCGGATCGTGCCGATGCTTGCCGACGAGGGGACTTACCTGGCCAGCGAGTCGACCTTTGCGCGCATCCTGCGCGAGCACGGGCAGGCGCAGCACCGCGGGCGGGCCAAGGCCCCACGCAAGACCCGGCCGCCGACGACGCACGTCGCCACGGCGCCGCGCCAGGTGTGGTGCTGGGACATGACCTTCCTGCCGACGACGATCGCCGGCCGGTGGTTCTACCTGTACCTGATCCTGGACCTGTACAGCCGCAAGATCGTTGGCTGGGAGGTGCACGACGCCGACGACAGCGACCACGCCGCGCACCTGGTGCGCCGCACGGCGCTGGCCGAGGGCATCGCCAGCCTGACGACCAAGCCGATCCTGCATGGCGACAACGGCGCGACGTTGAAGGCCACCACCGTGTTGGCGATGCTGTACTGGCTCGGGGTGAAGCCGTCGTACTCGCGACCACGGGTCAGCGACGACAACGCCTATGCCGAGGCGCTGATCCGGACGGCGAAGTACCGGCCCGAGTTTCCGGTCAAGGGCTTCGCCGACCTGGAGCAAGCGCGCCGATGGGCGGTGGCGTTCGTGCACTGGTACAACTTCGAACATCGGCATAGCGGCATCCGCTACGTCAGCCCGGCCCAGCGCCACGCCGGCGAAGACTACGCGATTCTCGCGGCGCGTCACACCGTATACCTCCAGGCCCGCGCTCGCAATCCGGCGCGCTGGTCGCGCCACACCCGCAACTGGACGCCCATCGGGGCGGTCATGCTGAACCCCGAGAAGGACTCGGTCGTCCGCATCGGGTCGAAGTCGCCGAATCAAACCGCGTTGGCTGCATGACCGAGGCGACAACTACCTTGACGCGCCCCGGGGCTGTTCAGGCAATACCTGCCGAAGGGCATCGACATCTCGAGCTATTCACAAGCCAAGCTCAACGGTGTGGCGAGACAATTGAACGAGAGGCCGAGAAAGACGCTCGGCTTCCGGACGCCGGCTGAGATGTTCAGCCAGACCGTTGCATTGACCGGTTGAATCCACCGCCATTACCTGCCGCTGGCGAACGGCTGCTTCGGCGCAACCCCGCGCGGCCCTTCGCTTGATGCTGAACCGCTCGGCTTGGTCTCGACGCCTGCGCGTGCGCACTTGTGGAATTACGGCCGGTATCAAGAGGCCAGTGGGCTACGCACGCCCCGCCCGCCGCGGTTGAGCACGTTCGTGTAGATCATCGTCGTCGCCACGTCCCGGTGGCCGAGTAGCTCCTGGATCGTCCGGATATCGTACCCGGACTCGAGCAGGTGCGTGGCGAAGGAATGACGCAGCGTATGCGTGGTGGCAGGCTTGGCGAGGCCGGCGCTACGCACGGCACGCTTGATCGCGCGCTGCAGCGATTCCTCGTGCACGTGATGTCGGCGGACGATGACGCTGCGCGGGTCGCGGCTGGGCGTCGGCGCCGGGAACGCCCAGAACCAGCCCCATGACTCGCCGGCCTTCGGAAACTTGGCCGCCAGCGCTCCCGGCAACTCGACTCCCGGGGCGCCGCGAGCGCGGTCGTACTGCCACTCGACGCGGGCGTGCGCAAGTTGACGGCGCAACGGATCGGCCAGCGCGCGCGGCACCATAGTCACGCGGTCCCTCCCGCCCTTGCCGTGGCGCACCGTGATCTCGCCGCGCGCGAGGTCTACGTCCTTCACTCGCAGCCGCGAGCACTCCATCAGGCGCATGCCGGTGCCGT
>JADLCW010000507.1 GCA_020847015.1 Thermomicrobiales bacterium
AATGGAACGAGGCGATCGTGCGCACGGTAGCCCACCTCGCGGCGCAATTGACCGTGGCCCAACTGCGATTGCGGGCGCTGGCGACCGATCTCGCCGAGCGCGATGCGGTGATCCCGGAGCGCGTCAACACCCGGTTGCGCGTGCTGGCGGAAACCGAGGCGGGCGCCGTGCTGCGCGAGAATCTGGGTGAGGCGCTCAGCGATGTTATCGATATCGAGACGCTGGAGCGAGATTTGATCGCCTACCTGGCCGCGCCTGATGCCAACTGATCCGCCCCTCGTCGAGCAAGCGACGCCGTGCGTCCGGGCGCTCCGGCGCAGCCGCTCCGCTCAGGCGGGCGGCGCGGCCGGAGCGAGGTCGCCGATCGAGGGAACTGGCGATGCAGCCGGTTCGGCGGCTGGCTCGGCCGACGCGGCGCGTGCGGTCCAGTTGAGGTAGAGCAACGTGCCGCCCACGATCGCCAGCGGCTGGGTCACGGCGTAAACAATAGCGCCGGCTCCATTGGCGAGGTCGATTGGCACGCGCAACCCGATCATCAGCAGAATGCCGAAGATGGGAGCCGGGGCGGCCGCCACGAAGGCCAGCACCGGCGCGGTCAGCGCGATCCGCCACCAGCGCCCGTGGGTGCTTGCCGCGCTGGTGCGCAGGATGCCCATCCCGCGCGCCCCCCCCAACACCACCGCCTGCGGCGCGAACGCCCAGCGCACACCACGCACGACCGCGATCGGAATCGCCAGCACCGTGATCGACAACAGCAGCAGCGCGACGAATATCACTCCCTCGCCGAGGGCTACCTGCGGCGCCGACCGCCAAACGGCGCGGTACGCCTCCAGCGCCCCCGGCCGCCGCCCCGCCAGCACCTCTCCGGTCGCCCAGATCACCGCCGGTCCCACGAGCAACAGCAGCAGCGCCTGTTGCGCCAGCACCGCTCCGCTCAACACCAGATCGACCGCCAGATTGTCTTCATTGACCGGGAAGCGGGCGACAAACCACGCTGATTCGTTCAGCAGATAGGCGAACCCGCTGGCCAGCAGCGTCAACGGGATCAGCACGGCGCCGATCCGCGCGTAAAGCGGAAAGTGGCGACGATACAGCGGCCAGGTCAGGCGTACGGTGGGCCAAGCTTTCCACAACAGCAGCGCGACGATCGCCGCGCCGGCGACGATGGCCAGCCCGACCAGCCACGGGTAGGGTTTGCTGAGAATGAGCAGCGTCGATGCTTGACCCACCACCTCGCAGAACACGCCGGTGGCGGCCGGCCCCATCACCGGGCTGGACAGCAGCCGGATCGAACTGGGGCGCAGCCCCTCCTGCCAGGAGATCGGCGCGGTCCACTGCGGCTTCATGTTGGGGCCGGTGGGGCCATCGAAAAACCACGCGCCGCGCTCCCCCCAGCGCCCAGGGAAAGCGATCCAGGCATCGGAGCTGTTCGGGTTGACGTTGGTGTCGTCGAGCAGTCGCACCTCGGGGTCGACCCGGATGGCGGGGCCGGTGGAGTCATCGCAGCCGAGCCCGGAGCCGTCGCGCCCCCAGCCGATCCACAGTCCCGACCCGTAGTAGCTGGCGTGCGATCCCCGCGAAGGGTAGGTGACGGGGCGGTTGTCGATCTTTTCCAGCTTGGGGTCGGTCCAGTCGGCCACCTCGCCGCCCTCATGTTGGGCGTAGGCGGCGGCGATCGGCTCCTGCTGGAGCGCTTCCTCGGTCGTGTCGGCGTCGAAGAGGAGCTGGATCATCTCCCAGTCCCCTTCGTGCACGTTGTTGAAATCGTTGTACCAGTAGAAAAACCAGTATTGCAGCGCTACGCCGCGCTTGTCGGCCTCGGTGGCGATGTGGGCATACACGACGGGGCGCGCGCCATCCATGCGCTCCTTGAAGGTGCGCTCGTACACGCAGCCCGGTTCGCGCGGGTGACCCGGCAGATCGACAAACTGGTTCGCGCCAGCTTCGTACAACGCCGGGTTGCTGACCGGCTCGCCGGGGGCATCGACCCGATCGCGCAGCACGACCCCGCCGCCGCCGAAGGTGACATCGACCGGCGCCGGCAGAAACGGCTCGCCGTTGGAGTCGCAGGCCTCTTCCTGCTCCTTGAGGAAGGAGATCGGGGCGTAGCGCTGCGCCAACTGCTCGGCGGCGGACTGCTCCTCAGCGGCGGCGCCCAAGGGCGACAGCAGCGTCAGCAAGATCGGCAGCAGCAACGCCAGCAACAGCGCGCGGCGGCGGAATCCCGGGTTGGTCGAATGAGCGGGCGGCATTGTCATGACGAGGTCGGAGTGTACGCCACAGAGGTTCGCGTCGTCCGCCTCAACTGAACGGGTGCTCCAGCGCGATCGGCACGACGGCGTGGACAATCGTCCCCTTGCCCAGTTCGCTCTCCGCCCATGCCTCGCCGCCATGCAATCGCGCGATCTGCCGCACGATCGGTAGTCCCAGCCCGCTGCCTTCGATGCGGCGGGCCGGGCCGGTGCGCACGCGGTGGAAGCGCTCGAACACTTTCTCCAGTTCATAGGCGGGGATGCCGATTCCCTCGTCGATAACGCGCAAGTGAGCCTGGTCGTCTGTCTGGTCCAGCTCGACGCGCACCACGCCGCCCTCCGGGGAATACTTGATGGCGTTGCCGATCAGATTGGTCGCCAATTGGTCGAGCCGGTCCGGGTCGGCCGAGACGAGCGGCAGGGGCGCGGCCATGAACTGGATGTCGCGGTCCGGATGCGCGCGCCGCATCCGCTCGACGACCTTGGTCAGCAGCGCCGCCAGATCGACCGGGCGACGATCCAGCGCGAATTCCGAGTGCATGCGCTCGTACCACAGCAGGTCGTCGACCAGCCGGGCCAACAGCGACCCCTCCTGGTGGATCACATCGGCCAGTTCCGCCAGTTCTGAATCCGGGGACGCGAGTTCCCGCAACAGCTCGCTGTAACCGAGAATCGAGGTGAGGGGCGTCCGGAACTCGTGACCGACGATGCCGACCAGATCGGAGCGCTCCTGATCGATGCGCGTCAACTCCCGATTGGCGTCCTCTTGCGCGGCAAGCGCCTCGACGGTGGCGATCTGGGCAGCCTTGAGTAGCGAGTGATCGTGCAGGGTGAGCACGATGCCCCCCAGATCGGGGGTATTCAATTCATTGGCGATCGTGGCTTCGAACCAACCCCACGATCCGTCGGCCCGCCGCAGCCGTACTTCGCCCGAGCGCGTCGCGCCCGGCTCTGCCGCAACCGCCCGCAGCGCCGCTTCGGCGTCCTTGCGGTGGTCAGGATGCACGCGAGCGAGCATGATTTGACCGGCGGCGGAATCCGCCCCGATCCCGAGCACGCGATCCAGCGCCGGACTGGCGAACAGCAGCACGCCGTCCGGATCGATCACGCAGATGACGTCATTGGAGTGATTCACCAGCGCCCGGGAGCGCTCCTGCTGGCTGCGGTTCTCGATCTGAACCACCACCGCGCGGATCTCGCCGTCAACGCGGGGCGCCGCTCCGAGGACGAGCGACAACCGCACCGGCAAGCCATCCCGCCGCAGGCAGCGTTGCTCGATCTGGCAGCGCTCGGTCTCGCCAGTCTGGAGGCGAGTGAGCGCGGCGCGGCCGGCGGCGCGGTCGTCGGGGTGGGTGATGTCATCGAGCCTGCACCCGCACAATGCTCCCGGGTCGTAGCCGAGCATGGCGGCGAAGACGGGATTGACGTCCTCGAGCGCGCCATCGTCGGCGTCGGCGACGGCCAACCCGAT
>JADLCW010000508.1 GCA_020847015.1 Thermomicrobiales bacterium
AAGGGCGTCTTGCTTTGCTCGAACTTGATGAACGCGGTTCCCTGCCGCGAGCGATGGACGGCATGCACGTAGCCACGAAACCCGACCGCCTGCCCGATGAAATCGCGCACCCGCGGCAAATCCACCAGCGCCTGAGGTGTCAGCTCGACCCGCGGCGGCGACGCCGGAGCCCCAGATGCCGGCAGCGTCACCGGAACCAGACCGCCGGGATGCCCGCAATTGACGCAGCGACCGCCGTTGCGCTCGTGCAGGAAGCGATAGCTCTGCTCGTGATAGCCGGACGAGCAGCGCTGGCAGGCCCAGACCCGCTCGCCCGGGCCGAGCGGCGAAAGCAGCAGCGGATCGGTCAACCCAAGCAGATTGGCGGTCTCCGCCGCGATGCCGCTGCCCCAGACGATGGCGGCGGATCGGGTCGATGTGGGTGCGGCGCTCATGGGCGGGGCAGACCTCGGCGTTGGCGGCGGGGACGGGGATGATGCGCGAGTCCGGCGGCGGACCCAGTCGAGCAGGGAAGCCATGACCGACGCTCACCCGCGACGGCGGCGCAGCAGCCAGAACACGGCCAGCAGCAGCGCCAGCGCGGCGGCGAGCGCACGCCGCGGAGCTGGGCCGGGGCGCGACGATGCGACGATCGACGCCGGCGAAGACCACGCCTTTGGGGTCTCCACCGACGGGAACGCATCGTAGACCTGAATCGCCTCAATCGGCAACCGGGTTGCGTCGCCCCCGAGAAACACCGCCAGCTCGTTGCGGACCGGATCGATCACCAGCCCCACGTTCCACGGCTCGGCAAAGAACGCGCGCTGGGTGGCGCGATCGGTGGCGGAGAAAAACACCCCGAGATCGGGGTGAGTGTGGCACCAGCCGACGATCGGCAGATCGGGTTGGAGCCGCGCCCGCGCCTGCGCGATATGCTCCCACGCCGCCGGCGTCAGTTTGAAATAGGTCGACGATTCCAACGCCCCCCGCGCCGCCACGAAATCCGTCACGTCGATCGTGTGGCGCCCCGTCACGGGATCGCGCGTCACCGCGCCCAGCAGCACCCCGCCGACCTCGACCGGCGACGAGCGAGCGTGCGCCCACATGGCGTTCCACGCCGTGCGGCGCACCGCCACCAGCGCCGCGGCGCGGCTCGGCTCCAGCCCCCGCTCCCGCGCGGCATCCGCGGCCGGGCGCATGGTCGGGACGAACGGCGGCGCATCGCGCCAGATGAGCCGGGGCCGCCCGGTTTCGGTTAGCGATCGGACCACGTCCGGATCCGGGGTGGTGGCGGCGGCGCGGCAATCTCGTCGGGCCATTCCGGCGTATCGAACGGCAACCGCGCCGGGTGCTGGTTGGCCCAGCGGATCGCCTCCATGTTGGCGGGGCTGCTCGGGTTGATGATGCGGGGATCCCAGACGAGGATCATCCGCAGCCGCCGCAGAAACAGATCGAGCGATTCGCCCGGATTCCACTGATGCGCGCCGAGGCAGACGTGACCGCCGGGGAACACGTGAGGATGGGCGATCGGGGTGCGGATCCATACATCCGGTTCGACCATGGGGTAGTCGGTGGGCAGAAAAACTTCCACCTCGTGGCGATCGCGAAATACCGGACCGGTCAGCGCGAAACGCTCGATACCGCGGCCGGCCAGCGCGAACCGGTAGCGGAAGGGGGGTGCGCCCTCCGTCTCCAGCACCTGGATTGACTCCGGGCGGCATTGGGCGAGGACGCGGACTTTCTCCCAGTCGGCATGCAGGCGAGGGGCGCGGATGGTCATGAGCGGACGCCGGCGTCGGCGATGGGCTGGATTTCCAGGGTGTCGCCCGGGGCGATGCCGACCGCGGCGAGGGTGTCGGCGGGGCGCAATTGCCGCCCCAGGCCGGCGCTGCGGACGACGTACTCATACTCGCTGGACAACGCCCAGTTCTCGCGCGCGGCGTCCAGCACCTCTTCCACGGTGACGCCGGGATCGACCTCGATCTCGGCCTTCTGCGCTCCGTTGGCCATCTGCACCCGGATGTTGAGGCTGCTCACGGCTGCGATCCTTCCCGCCGGCCAATGTATTCGCTCCAGAGAACAGAATACCACGCCGCCTTGCCGGTCGGTCAAGTGTCATCGCCATCGGCGTTCGGCCACGGATCGCGACCGCCGATTTCCACCCACATCCCACCGCCGATTTCGTCGGCGACCCACAGGATTTCACAATCGGCCACGCCCAGGTCGGCCAGAGGGCGTTCCCAAGCGGGCGAATCCGCTCCGATCGCCGGCGCCCGCCGCACCTCGCGCTCCGCGCCGCAGCCGCGGCAGCGCGCGGCGTCCTCGAACACCAGCGCCGCCGGCCGGCAAACCGGGTCGAACACGCCGCAGGCGGGGCAAGCGAAGCCTTCCACCAGATCGAACCCGAGGTGGACGCTGGCGCTCCGGTCGGGCAGCACCGCGGCGACGAGCGCGGCCGGGGTCAACGTGCGCGGGTCATCGGGGAGGGTGCGGGACGGCATGGCCGGGGGCACGTGGGCGGCGCAATCGGGGTCGGCTGGCAGATCGTCGACGAACGCGCGGTGGGCGTCCAGCAGATAGGTCAGCCGCTGACCGGGCCGCAAGCCCTCGGATCGGTCGTGGAGCAGACACAGCGCCTCGTGCGCCTGAAGCGCGGCGATCAGCGAAGCCCCGATGGCGGTGGTGGGCACGGCGCGCTCCGGCACGCGGCGGACGAGACCGGTGCAGGAGTGACGCGCGGTGAAGCGGCGAGCCATGCCGGGGGTGAAGGTGCATTCATAGCACGGGCCGACGGCGGGATCGTAGCGGGTCACCTGCCCCTCGACCGCGGCGATGCCTCCATCCAGCCAGGGAACCCCCGCCAGCCGGCAGCGGCGGTTGAGCGCCCAGCGCGCGTTGACGCTGTCCAATCCGGCCAACGCCAGATCGGCGCGGCGCAGCGCTCCCAACCCGAGATCGCGCCCGATGTCGCCGTCGATGGCCGCCACGCGCAGCGCGGGGTCGATCTCGCGCGTCCGCTCGGCGGCCAGCAGCGCTTTCGAGGCGCCGACATCGTGCGGTCGAAACAGCACGGTGCGCGCCAGATTTGACGGGGAGACGACATCGAAATCGACGATCAGGATGGAACCGACGCCGAGCAGCGCCAGCAGCTTCAGCGTCTCGTTGCCCAGCGCTCCGGCGCCGGCGACGACGATCCGGGCGCGGCGCAGTCGCTCCTGATCCCACCATGCGATGCGCGCCTGCCGGTCGTGGCGGGTTTCGGCGCGCTCCCGAAACGCCCGCACCCCCGGGGTTCCCGCCACGACCGGCGCACCACGGCCGGTAGAGCGCTCGTCGCTCATCTGAACGCTCGCCGCCTGCTGCCCGCTGCCGAGGACGCGGGTTTCCTCGCGGATGGCTCCGACACGGCCGCCGGCCGGGAAACCGGCCGCGATCGAGACGCGCGGTTCACCCACCCGGCTCCAGCCGCCGGCGTGAACCTCACCGTCGTCTTCGACCAGTCCCGCTGCGAGCGCGTCGCCCATGCCCCTGCCTCGGATCGTGCGATTTCGTTTGCCCGGGAAGCGTGGGGGAGAGGCGGCCGGGCGTCAAGCCGAACCCGGCCGGCGTCGAATGATGCGAGACAAGCGTCGGCGCGGTCGGCTACGACCGCCCCGACGCTCGGTTGGAGGCGACCGCTCAGGTCCGGCTGGGAGCGCGGCTGGCGACCAACCCTCGGCGCGTCCCCCGGCTGGTCGCCAGCAGATTGTCGATCGCGAGCGCGCCCGGGCCGGTGATGGCGAGCGTCAGCGCCGAAGCCCCGAGCACGAGCGCCAGCTCGGCTCCGCCGGCGCCGACGAAGAATCCGTGCGGCCGATGCACGACGAGCAGCGCCACCAGCATGTCGATGGTCAAGAGCACGCCGGCGACGCGGGTCAGCGCGCCGAGAATCAGAGCGAGCCCGCCAAAGGTCTCCACCAGACTGACCACGACCGCGGCCAGCGCCGGAGCGGGGATGCCGAGCGAGGCGAAGAAACCGGTGACGCCGCCGATGCCCATTTCCAGAAGTTTCTGCTGCCCGTGCATGAAGAACGTCAATCCGACCACGATCCGCAGGAGCGTCAGTCCCCAGGGAGTCATCCGCTCCAGCGTCTGCTGCTCGATCTTCATGGGCCGTGTCCCTTCCAGGTCGCCCTACCTTGCGGTTCTCTTCGCAACCAAATATGTTGCTGGCGGCTATACTAAGTAGGTTGACGTGAGTTTCTGGAGAGGATAGGGTGCGCGTCTCGCGAAGGAGGCCCGCCGATGCTCTTTCCGCTGACCGACGATCAGCGGCGTGACTTGATGGAGGCGATGACCGCCACCTC
>JADLCW010000509.1 GCA_020847015.1 Thermomicrobiales bacterium
ATCGCGACGGAACGCGATCAGATCGGCTTGTCCGCGCAAATTCCACGATCCCACGGTAGCCGACAGCAGTGGTTGGGCGACCACCAGCATGCTGCCCGGAACGAGCGCGCGCGCCAGTTCGATGACCCGCGAATTGTCCGGCGGCGGGTCGACCTCGCGTCGCCCCTCGCGCAGATCGACGAGCCGGGCATGCCGCCCGATCTGCTCCATCACTCCTTGCTCGAACGAGAGACCGCCCTGGGTCAGGAGAGTCGGCACTTGCTGGGCGCGCGTATCGAATCGATCGAAGAACTTCCGGCCGTGGACGTGCTGGTACAACCGAAACCGCAGATGGCGACGACACTGCCCCATCATGATGAACTGGGCGAGATCGGTGGGGGCAAGCGCTCGCCGCCCATCCGGTCCACGCGGGACGACAAAGGTCTCGGCTTCGGGTTCGCTCGCCATCGTTCCCCTCCTGAACGGCGCCGATGCCGCCGGGTTGCGATGGTGGCGCTGGATGCGCGGCGGCGCGGGAATCTGCCGGGAGGATACGACGCTTCCCGAATCGTGTCGAAGCGAACTGCGCGCGTCTCAGCCGCTGCCCTCGCTTTGCCCCCAGAGCGCAGCCCCGATCACGCCGGCATCGTAGCCAAGCGCGGCCGGCACGAAGCGAATGCGATCGATGTCGCAAACGTGGACGTGGGTGCGGGCGGTCTGTTCCGCGGCCCGCCAATAGCAGCCGCCGGGCCGCGCCACCCCACCGCCAAGCACCACGATCTCCGGAGCCAGCGTGCCGATGGCTCCGGCCAGTCCCAACCCCAGCCAGTAACCGGCGTCGCGCAGCGTGCCGATGGCGACCGGGTCTCCCGCTTCGGCGGCCCGATCGACCAGTTCGGGGGTGATCTGGTTCAGATCGCCGCCGACCATCTCCGGCAAGGTTGTCGTGAATCCTTGCACGCAGCGACGAATCGCTTCGGCGGTGATGGCGGGACCGGTGGCGAGCGGCTCGACGCACCCCCGGTTGCCGCAGGTGCAGGCGATGCCGCCTGGCTGCACGATCTGATGGCCGATTTCTCCGGCCGCCCCGCCCAATCCGAACAGCACCCGGCCGTGCGCCACGATGCCGCCGCCGATCCCCGTGCCCACCGTCACGCAGAGTGCGGTGTCTGCTCCCCGGGCGGCGCCCAGCCGATGCTCGGCCACCACGAAGGCGCGCGCATCGTTGATCAGGCGCACTGGCAGACCGGTCGCCGTCGCCAGCATCGCCGTCACGGGCACGCCGCTCCAGCGGCCGGGCAGATTCGGCAGATCGTCAATCACCCCGTTCGCCATATCGACGATGCCTGGCGCCCCCACGCCAACCCCGCCGACCGCACCAGCCGGAGCTTGCGCCGCCAGCCGCCGGATTCCCTCGGCCATGCGCGCCAGCACCGCGTCGTGCCCCTCGAAACCTCCGGTGGGCAACCGGTCGCGCGCGACGATCTCCCCCGCCGGGTTCAGCAGCGCCAGTTTGAGAAATGTCCCGCCCAGATCGACGCCGATGGTCCAGGCGCGCTCAACCATCGGATGCCTCGGCCAGACGCAGCAGGCGCTTGCCTTCGACGGCGTCCATCACCAGCCGCTTCTCAAGGACGACGTGCTCGCCCGCCGGTCCTTCGTCCAGCCTGGAAGACACGGAGATGCCCAGCGCTTCCGCGTGCGCTCGTTCTCGTCCCGCGCCGGAGCCGACCAGCCCAACATGCCCGGGTCCAACCACAACCGCCCGCAGCCGTTCCGCCATCCATCGTCTCCGCTGTATCCAATCGCTGCGGGCATTGTGTGGTTGGCGGGCGACCTGTCAAGCGCGCGAAGCGACGGCCGGGCGGCGGGGCGCGGCTGCGTTGACGGCGAATGCCGGCTCGTGCTACGACGACGCACCGACTGACGACCGCGCCAAGCCAAGGAGCCATCCGTGACCGTACCCCGAACCCGCCCGCTGAAGGTGGGCGTGCTGCTCCCCGACAGCGAACGGGAACTGAATGGCCACGTGCCGCACTGGCGCGATATCGTGACGATGGCGCGAGCGGCGGAGGATGTCGGATTCGATTCGATCTGGATCACCGATCACCTCATCCACCGCGAACCGGGCAAACCCAAACAGGGGATGTGGGAATGCTGGTCGCTGCTGGCGGCGCTGGCGGCGGTCACCGAACGAGTGGAGATCGGACCGCTGGTCAGTTGTGTCGGGTTCCGCAATCCGGCGCTGCTGGCCAAGATCGCCGACACGGTGGACGAGATCAGCGGCGGTCGGCTCATTCTCGGGTTGGGGGCCGGCTGGCACGAACCCGAATACCGCGCCTTCGGCTACCCCTTCGACCACCGTGTGGCGCGGTTCGCGGAGGCGCTGACCATCATCACGGGGTTGCTCCGCGAGGGACAGGTCGACTTCGCCGGGACCTACTATCAGGCGCGCGACTGCGAACTGCGCCCGCGCGGTCCACGCCCGCTCGGCCCTCCCATCATGATTGGCTCCACGGGACCGCGCATGATGGCGCTTGCCGCTCGCCACGCCGATCTCTGGAACGCCTGGGGACGCAACACCCCGGTGGATGTCGCGCCCGCCAGCGCGACGCTCGATGCCGCTTGCCATGGCGTCGGCCGCGACCCGGCGACGCTGGCGCGCAGCGTGGCGGTGCTCGTCGATCTGCCCGGTCGGCGGGGTCGCCCTCGTGAGAAGGGGCCGTTTCTCTCCGGCTCGCCCGAGGAATTGGCCGACAACCTGCGCGGACTCGCGCGGGCGGGCGTCTCCCACGTGCAGGTCGTGCTGGACCCGAACACCCCCTCCGGCATCGAAGAGCTTGCCGCCGTGCTGGAGATTTTGGACCGAGGATAGCGGCAGCCGGACAGGGCGACCGCACGCAAGACGCGGCCGCTGCACTGCGCCTGGAACGCCGGGGCGAGAAGGAGTAGCGTGACTGCGCCATCCGTGGCCGCGCCGTTGGCGAGGGAGCGACCAGTGTTCCGGTGCGCGCTCTTGATGCTCGGTCTCGTGTTGACGCTGATGCTCGTCAGCGCCACGGCGAGCGCGGCCCAGACCACCGCCGCGGAGGCTGCGTCGCCGTCCGCAGCGGAGGGCGACTTCGCCGGGTTGGTCGACATCGGGGCTGGCCGGCGGCTTTGGCTGGAGTGTCGCGGTCGCGGCAGCCCGACGGTCCTCCTCGAGGCGGGAACCGGCAACGACGCGGACACCTGGGATGCGGCGGGGTTGGCCGCAGGCGCGCAACCGCCGGCGGTCTTGCCGGGCGTCGCGACCTTCACGCGCGTCTGCGCCTACGATCGCCCGGGAACGCTGCTCGACGCCGATCGTCCCGGCCGCAGCGATCCCGCGCCGATGCCGCGTACGACAGCGCAGATGGTGGCGGATCTGCACGCACTGCTTGGAGCGGCCCAGGTTCCGGGACCGTATGTCATCGTCGCCCATTCCTTCGGCGGGTTGGTGGCGCGGCTCTACGCGGCGACGTACCCGGCCGACGTCGCCGGTCTGGTGCTGGTGGATGCGGCTCACGAAGATTATTACGCCCACCTGCGCGCCGCACTGATGCCTGCCCAGTGGGCGGCGGCCACGGGTGCGATCGCGCCGGCCGGATCAAACGCCGAACGCATCGACACCACCGCCAGCGCGGCCCAGATGCGGCGCGCCGCGGCCGCTGCGCCGTTGCCCGATCTGCCGCTGGTCGTGATCACGCACGGGAGACCCTGGGCCTGGCCGGCGGGCTATCCGGCGGATGCCCTCGAGGCGCTCTGGATGCCGCTGCAACGGAAATTGGCCGCGCTAACCCCGGACGCGCAGTTGACGATTGCCTGTGACAGCGATCACGACATCCCAGGCGAGCAGCCAGGCCTGATTGTCGCCGCCGTTCGCCAGGTGATCGCGGCGGTGCGTGACCCGGCTTCCTGGCCGCCGCAACACGCGCTCCCGGCGCCCGACGAAGCTGCCTGCCACGGTCGAGCGTCAGTGAGGACTATGTCGCCATGAGTCGAAATTCCTTTTCGCGGGTCTCTTCATCTCACGTCTCGCGCCGCCGCTTGCTGGCTGCGGTCACCGCGGCGACCACGTCGCGCGTTGCCGGTCGCATGGCTGCCGCCCAAACCCCGGCTGCCGGAGCGGCGGCCGTGACCGGCCCCTGGCGGGATGCCGCAGCCATTCCCGCAACCCTGCCCGACGATGCTTCGCCGCGCTTCCGCGCCGTCGCCGACGCCCTGATCCAGGCGATGGCCAAGCACGGCGTCCCGGGCGCGGCGCTCGGCATCCGCATGGATGGCCAGGAAGAACACGCGGTCTTCGGTGTGGCGAACCTCGACACCCATGAGCCGGTCACCTCCGACACTCTTTTTCAGGCCGGATCAATCACCAAGACCTTCACCGGCTCCGTCATCATGCGGCTGATTGCCGAGGGGAAGCTCGATCTCTATGCGCCGGTGCGCGATTATCTCCCCGATCTCGACCTGGAAGACGCGAGCGTTGCCGCCCGGGTGACCATCCGCCATCTAATGACCCACACCGCCGGCTGGTGGGGCGATGCTTTCTTCGACACCGGCGACGGTGACGACGCGATCGCCAGGCTGGTGCGGGACCGGTTGCCGGAATTGCCCCAGCTTTTTCCTCTGGGCATGTTTCCCTGCTACAACAATGCCGCCATTGTGCTCCTCGGCCGACTGATCGAAGTGGCCACCGGCGAGGATTACCGCTCGGCGATGCAGCGGCTGCTCCTCGATCCGCTCGCCATGAACGCGTCCACGTTCGATCCCGATCGGGTCGAACGCGGCTCATTCGCCCTCGGCTATACGAGCAGCTCGGACGGCGTCGTGCCGCAATCCCCCCTCTATTTCCCGCGGGGTCTCGATCCAGCCGGCGGTCTGTGGTCCACGACGCGCGAGCAACTGCAGTATGCCCGACTGCACGTGGCGGACGGCGTGGCTCCGGATGGAACGCGCCTGCTGCCGGTCTACACGACCCAGTTGATGCGCCGGCCGCAGGCGCGGTTCGTCGGCATCACGAATATTCAGATCGGGCTCACCTGGTTCGTCCAGGAATTTGGCGGGATTCGCCTCGCGACGCATGACGGTCACACCTTCGGCCAACATTCCTCGCTTCTCCTGGCTCCCGATCGGGGATTCGCGCTGATCCTGTTGACCAACATCGAAACGGGCGGGGGAGGCGCCGACCCGGCGGTGCTGACGACGGCGACGCGGCAGTATCTTGGTCTCGGCGAGGAGGCGGCTCAGGTCGGTATGACCGATGGCCCCGAATTCGCGCCCGATGCCGCGCCGCTCGCCCTCGCCCCGGAGGAACTCGCCCCGTACGCCGGGCGTTACGCGACCCCGAACATGGCCATCACCCTGCGCGTTGCGAACGGCCAGTTGCTGCTGTCGATGGAGAATCTGTCCGTAGCCGATCTGATTCACCCCGCGATCGAGGGCCCAACGCCCCAGGACGTGCCTGTCTCGGTCATCAGCGGCGAGCGGCTCGCCGTCGGCTCGTATCTGATCGGGGCGATCGTGCGCCGACCGGACAGCACGGTCGGTTGGCTCCGCTTCAACATCCTCACGCTGCCGCGCGTCAGCGACCAGTAGGCGGGACGGACCCGATCGCGAAACGTTCGGGGCGACGTACGGAGCGCGCCGCCGGGCGCGGGCCATTGAGTTTGCCTGGCCGGCCCCCTAGAGTGACGCCCATCGGGCAGACCGGGGCGAGCCGGGCGGCGCAAGGAGCGAGCGATGAACGACGGATCCAATGATGGCGCGGAGCGATCGGCGGTGCACGGGCTGACCCGCCGCCAGGCGCTGCGCGATGCAGCGGCGGTTGGAGCGGGGGCGGTGCTCGCCGCCGGAGCTGGCGTGGTCCCCGGCGCGGCGGCGCAGGACACCCAAGGCGCCAACGCCACGCCGGCCGCGCCCGGCGTCTTCTCGGACGAACTGCTGCACGGGCTGGAAACCGATATCCGCACCGCCATGGAGACATTCGGCATCACCGGCGCGGCGATCGCCCTGGTGCAGGGCGACGAGATCGTCCACAGCGCCGGCTTCGG
>JADLCW010000510.1 GCA_020847015.1 Thermomicrobiales bacterium
CGCCGCTGAGGAACCCGAAGCCGTCCACGTAGACGCCAAATTCGTTGATGGGCGCGACCACCGGCAGATCGAACTCTTTCGAGAGGGCGAAGTCTTCCTTACCGCAGCCGGGCGCGATATGGACGATGCCGGTTCCTTCGGCGGCGTCGACATCCTCCCAGGGGATCACGCGATGGGCAATGCCCTGCTCGGCCGCCAGCTCGTCGAAAGGGCCACGGTAGGGGCGGTCGACCAGATCGATTCCGGCGACTTCCCCGACGATCTCATGCTCACCGCGAACCGCGGTCCGCGCCGCTTCTTTCGCGACATAAAAGATGCGATCGCCTTGCCGAATCTTGAGATAGGTCAACTCGGGGTGCACGGCGGCAGCGACGTTGGCGGCCAGGGTCCACGGCGTGGTGGTCCAGACGAGCAGCGCGGCGTCCGGTTCGTCGAGCAGCGGGAATGTGACATACACCGAAAGGTGAGTGCGCTCCTGATAACCTTCGGTGACGATCTCGTGCTCGGAGATGCCGGTGCCGCAGCGCGGGCACCACGGCATCACATCGTGGCCCTTGTAGATCCAACCGCGCTCCCAACAGGTTTTCAGGAAGTACCAGATGGTGTAGTTGTTTTCGTCGGACATCGTGAAGTAGGAGTTGTCCCAGTCCATCCAGTAGCCGAGGCGGACGGACTGGTCGGTGATGCGATCGGCGAATTTGAGCACGCGCGCCTTGCAGCGCTCGACGAATTCGGCGACGCCGAACGCCTCGATGTCTCGCTTGCTCTTGAGTCCGAGTTCCTTCTCGACCTCGACCTCGACCCACAGCCCCTGACAATCGAAGCCGTTCTGGTAGCGCTGCCGCTCGCCGAGCATGGTGTGATAGCGCTGGAACAGATCCTTGTAGGTGCGACCCCAAGCATGATGAACGCCCATCGGGTTGTTGGCCGTGATGGGACCGTCGATGAACGAATAGCGCCGCGTGCTGGCGTCGTTGCGGGTCAGGTATTTCTCGCGGATGCTGGCGCGTTGCCACCACGCCAGCAGTTCGCGCTCCAACTCCGGAAAATCGACCTTGGTGGAGACCTCAGCGATGCCCGTCGTCTGTTTCATCAATGTCGATCCTCATTGCGATGCAATGAACGCCAAAGCGCCCGCCCTCATCGAGAGGACGGGCGAACCCGTGGCGCCACCTCACTGACGCGCGAGATTGCTTCGCGCGCCGCTCGACCGCCCGGGCGCGCAAAACTCGCGCGTCGAGCGCATTCGCGGTAACGGGCGAACCCCGGTCGCGCCTACTTGGGCGAGGCCCGTTCGGGCGACGGCTCGGGAGCGATGCCCCATGGTCGGCCGCAACGACCCGGCTCGCATCGTCCCGGGTTTGCTGAACGCGGCCCGACCAAGGCGCGGTCTCCGTCAACGCCACGATCGTGTGCTGAGTCAAGCATACCCTACCGGGGTCGGTGGAATCCGGATCTGGACGAGTTACGTAGACGAGAATGACAGAACCAATTGGGGGGTTTCTCCGTGTGCACCGAATTTGCGGGGGCGGGACGTGAACGACACGCGATTCGACCGGTTGGCGAAAGGGTGGGCGCGGCGAATTGACCGTCGGCGCGCGTTGCTCGGCGCGGCGGGGGCAGCAGCGGCGGCGACCGGAGGAGCGCCCGCGGGGGCGGCGACCTTCGACAGCGACTGTCGGCGCTTCATCATCGCTGGCGGCGACGACCCGAAGAAGAAACTGCGCCATGTGGATGACGACCTCAAGATCGAGGTGCGATCCGGCAGCAAGCGGAAACAATGGAAATCCGTATTCTTCGATAACGACGGGGCGGTCAACGTCAACATGAAGCCGCTGAAGCCGATCAAGTTCAAGGCGCGAGTGGGGGACCAGATCCGGATCACCGCCTACAACCGGCAGCCCCCGGGTTGCGAACTGGATGAGCTGTGGCTTTTCTGCAAAGGCAGCAACCGCGGGAAGAAGATATCAGATCGCATTACGCCCGATAAATGTTCGGGCGACGAGATTGGCGCATTCCTGACCAAGATGATTCGCATAAAATAGGTGAACGAGCGGAAGCCAGCTGTGACAGGCTCAGACCTCGCCGTCCAAGCGGCGGCGCGCCCATTCATAGAGACGGGTCAGCCCGAACAGATAGCTCAACCCCAACAAGTACGACGCCGACACGTCGCTCAGCCAATGGTGACCGAGGTACACGCGACTGAGCCCGACCAGCGTCAGCATGGCGCCGAGCAGCGCCGCGGCTGCTCCCCGTGCGAGCGTGAGCGGCCGGTTGCGCAGCAGGATGTAGGTCAGAAATCCGTAGACGCCCAAGTAGTTGAGCACATGGCCGCTAGGAAACGACGTGCCGCCGATGCGCGCGGTGGCGACCGCGACTTCGGGATGATCCGGCCGGGGGCGGCGCATTGCGAATTTGACCGCGAATGAAATCACCCCCGTGCCCCAGGCCAGGATTTGGAACAGCGCCTCCAGTTTTTGACCGCGCGCCAACCAGATGAGCGGCGCCAGCCAGGGGATGATTCGGCTTTGGGGCGGAAACCCCGCCCAGGAAACGAGACGCATCAGGCGGTCGAACCAAGGCGCCCGCACCCGCTGCACGCGCAAGGTGCAGGCGAGATCGATGCGATCGCTACGGCCGGCGCGCACGACACGGAACAGGAACGCGAACACGCCGATCGCGCTCGCGATCAGCATCGCTCCCAGCCAGCCGATGTTCTGCCCGCATCGCGAGCCATGCTGTTTTCCCACGGACGGGCGCGACCTCCACTTGGTCGTTCGTGACTGGCACGGGGCCGCGCGGCCCAAGTACGGTGTA
>JADLCW010000511.1 GCA_020847015.1 Thermomicrobiales bacterium
ACCACGCTGCCGACCCGCGACGGATCGGCCGCGAAGCGCGCTCGCTGCTCCGGATGGGTCAGCAGCGCGACGGTCGCGTTGCCGATCAGATTGACGGTGGTGACGAAACCGGCGATGTAGACGATGAACACCATCGACATCAGTTCGTCTTCGTCCAGCTTGTCGCCATCCTCCTCGGCGCGAACGAGCTGGGTGATCAGATCGTCGGTCGGTTCGTGGCGGCGGCGCTCGAACAATTCCTTCAGATAATTGATGAACTCGCGCAGCCGCCGTTGCGCGTCTTCCGTCGCTCCGTCGCCGCGATCGATGCGCAGCAGATTCTCGGTCCAGCCGCGCACCCGCGATCGATCCTCCGCCGGGATGCCGAGCATGTCGGAGATGACCGTCACCGGCAGCGGGTAGGCGAAGGCCTGCACGAGATCCATGGTGCGATCGGGCGCCGATTCGCCGCGCTCGGCAGCGGCGCGCTCGGCGTCATCCAGCAGAGTGTTGGCGATCTCGCGGATGCGCGGCTTGAGCGCCTTCATGGCTCCGCCGGTGAAACTGGGCTGCACCAGCTTGCGCAGTCGGGTGTGATCGGGCGGGTCCACCGAAAGCAGGTTGCGGCTGAGCGCGCGGAAATCGGTGTTTGCCGGGGAGGCCTGCTCCAGTTGCGCGATCTGCTCGGGGGTCATGGCGCGGCGCGGATCCACCGAAAAGCGCTCGTCCAGCAGCGCCGTGGTTCCCTCGTCGTAGCGAGTCACCACATAGACGGTGTCGCCGAAGAAGGCTTCCCGCTGCCGCTGGGCTTCACTGTCCTCGTCCTCGCCGCCGCGCTTGAAGCGCACCTGGGCGACGGGACCCTTGGCGCGCAATTCGGCCATCCGCTCGTGGGTGTGCGCCCGCGCGTTGGGGTCGGTCAGATCGAACTCGGCCACATCGGTGGTGTCCGGTTCCGCTCCCTCCGGAGCGGGGGCCGTGGCGCCGTGATCGGCGTGCGCCAGGTTTTGCAACTCGGTCGATTCCTCAAGCTCGGTCGGTTTGGTCGTCATGATCTCCCTCGTTCGTCAATCGCCGGCGGTCTGCCGACGGTTCGATTGGCCGCGCCCGCCGACGGCCGTCGGTTCAGAACAACAGCGGCAGGCGGCCGAAACCGCGCAGAAAACTGCGCCCCCAGGTCAATTCCGCGATCGGCGCGGCGAGCCGCAAATCGGGGTAGCGGCGGACCAACGTCTCCAGCGCGATCTGCCCTTCGACCCGCGCCAGCGGCGCCCCGAGACAGACGTGAATCCCCTTGCCGAAGGCGATGTGGCGGGTGGCGTCCGGGCGCGAAATGTCGAAGGCATCCGGGTTGGCGAATTTGCCGGGGTCGCGGTTGGCGGCCGCCAATCCCACCGACACCTGATCCCCTCGGGGGATATCGGTTCCGGCGATCTCCATGTCTTCCATGGCGAACCGGCGACCGACGAAGTCGACCGGTCCCCAATAGCGCAGCGTTTCCTCGACGGCGTTCTTCGCCGCCGTCGGGTCCGCCTGCAGTTTGGCCAGCTCATCGGGATGGGTCAGCAGCGCCACCACCGCATTGCCGACGAGATTGACGGTGGTGACATGACCGGCGAGATACATCAGGAACACCGTCGAGAGCAGTTCCTCCTCGGAGAGCGCGCCGTCCTCGTCTTCGGCGCGCACGAGCTGGGCGATCATGCCTTCGCCCGGCTCGCGTCGCAGACGAGCGAAGAGCTGCCGCAGATAGGCCGCGAATTCGCGCAGACCGGTCCGCACGGTTTCGTCGATGACCTGCCCCTGACCGCGGTCGGCGCGCAGCAGATGCTCGGTCCAGCCCTTGATCCGCGCCCGATCGTCCGCCGGGATGCCAAGCAGATCGGAGATGACCGTCACCGGGAATGGGTAGGCCAGCGCGCCGATCAGCTCCATCTGCCGGTTGGGCGCGGTTTCGCCGCGGTCGGCGGCGGCGCGCTCGGCGGCGTCGAGCAGACGGTCGATCGTCTCCTGAATGGCGGGCCGCATCGCGGCCATGTTGCGACCGGTGAAACTGGGCTGGACCAGCTTGCGCAGCCGGGTGTGATCGGGCGGATCGGTCACGATCAGACTGCGGGCCAAGGGCCGCAACTCCTCCGGCGTTGCGGGCGTCTGCGCCCGGCGCTCGGGGGCCAACTGGGCAAACACGTCGGAGGAGAGGCGGTCGTCGAGCAGCGTCGCCACCACGTCGTCGTAGTGGGTGACGAACCAGGTTTCGCTGCGGCCGAACGGTCCATCTTGCGTCTGACCGCCGCGGTCGACACGAACCGGAACCACGCGGCCCGTCTCGCGCAGCGCGGCGTAGCGGTCATAGGCGTTGGCCATGAAGTTCGCATCGCGCATATCGAGCGCGACGAACTCGGTCGCCGCTTCGGTCGGTTCGGTGTGGGACGCCGTCCCGGCCGGGACCGGGGCGGCGGTTGCATCAGTCGCCATCGGGTCGTTCTCCATCGAGACGCGTCGTTGGGAGGTTCGCCAGCAGCGAGGTTCATCGCGAGACGTGGGGTCGCCGTGGGCGTCAGCCGAGAGCGCGCGGGCGAGGAGCGTCAGCGCCCGATCCAGACAAGCCCGGTCGTCCGCCGAACTGCGCGCCAGCTCGCCGGCCAGCTCATCCACCAGCGCTCGTTCGACCGTCGCCGCCGCCTGACGGCCGTCGTCGGTCAGGGCGAGACGCTGGCGGCGGCGGTCGGCGGGGTCCGCTTCGCGCCGCACCAGCCCCCGCCGCTCCAGCCGGTCGACCAGACCGGTGATCACCGCCCCGGTCACCTGCCAGCGCCGGGCCAGTTCGCCGGGAGAGGTCACCCCGTCGCGGATCGCGCGCAGCACCGCGTACTGACGCAGACTAAGATCGAACGCCTCCCCGACGCGCTGCACCCGCTCGGTCGCCCAACGACCCAGCGGCGGCAACAGTTCGAGGATCTGGCAGGCCTGCTCGCGGCAGTCGTTGGGAACGGTCACGTCCGGCTGCAATTCCTCCCAGACGGCGTGCATCGCGCACCGGCGAGCGACCGCGCCTGGGTGATTCAGGTCGCCCGGGCGGA
>JADLCW010000512.1 GCA_020847015.1 Thermomicrobiales bacterium
GACGAGATGAGCAGCGCGACGAGATAGCGGGACAACGACTCGCCGGCTTCATTCCACAGCGACTCCATGTCGTCGCGGTAGACGAGCGGAAACGAGCGAATCAGCCGGCGTTTGATGCGCTCGGTGTCGGTCAGCAGATAGATCGTGACGAAGATGACCCCAACCAGCGTCAGCATCAGACCGAACGCGCTGGTGAATGTCGACAGGGTCTGCGCCAGAATCTCCTGTCCGATGGCTTGGGTGTGGGTGATGGCCTGGCGCTGCAGGTTCTGCAGCGTCTCCTCCGGGGTGGTTTCGAGGAGCCCATGGTTCCCGAGAAAGGTGAGGAGGTGCTGGAGTTCGTCATACGCTCGCCCGGCGAAATCCGGGATGGCCGCCACGAGCGCCGCGAGTTGCGCGACGACGAGGGGAACCAGCACCACGACCGCCAGCGTCGCCGCCAATAGCAGCAACAGCATGACGACCGCGATCGCCAGCGGGCGCGGCGCCCAGCGAGAAAGTAGCCGAACGGGAAAGGAAAGAATCACCGCCAACGCGACGCCGCCGCCGGCAACCCTCGCAGCGGCCGGGGCGAACCAGAACAGCGCCACGAGCACGATGAACGCGAGCGTCACGAGCACGTTGCGCGTGCGTCGGTCGATGACAATCGGGGTTGGCTCGCTCACGGACTCCGTCATGACGATCGGCCGCGAACGGGAGTCGCGCCGGCGACCATCAGGCGGCCGGCTCGGTCAGCGCGTCGTCGGGCGGCGCTTCTTCCGGGTTGGCGCTGATGTCGGTTTCGTCAGGCGCCGCTTCTTGCGCCGGGGCATCGGAGCTGTCTTGCGTATCGCCGGTTGTCGCCGCGTCGGATGGCGGCCGCAGCGCCAGCACGAGCACGCCGCCGACGCCGCCCTCATCACGGGAGATGAAAGTCGCCGTGCCGTAGTAGCCGTCATACACGCCGCCGGTTCCGGCGATCTGCAACACCAGCGTCGCTGGCCGCACGCCTTCGGCATCGTCAAACCAGGTCCAGCGCTCGGGCGTGTCGCCTTCGCTGCGAGCGTAGGACTCGAAGTGCGCGTCGCCGATGTCGAGCGTCGGCACGCCTTCGTCCGGGAAGTCCACGCGACCGACCGCAGCGGCGTTCGGCTCCGGTCCGGCGATCAGTGAGGGGTCGAGATGGAGCGGAAGAATGTCGATAAAATCACCCGAGGGGTCGTTCGCGTACCAGGCCGCCAGCGTCACGACATCGGTCGTCGCGACCGCGGGCGCGGCCGGGGTTGCGGCGGCAGTCGCCACTGCGGCGGGCGATTCGGTCGGCGTCGGCGCAACCGGGGTTGCCGCCGGAGTTGCGGCCTGAAAACCCGGCCGCGCCGCAGTGATTCCTCCACTCAGGGTCCCGGCGATAAGCGCCAAACCGAGCCCCAAGGTGGTGATGACGGGCATGCGCATCCCGATCCTCCTTCTGCCCGGGTTGGGCGTCATCGTAACCTTGCCTTACGTGCATCACCGGGTCAAGCGGTTCGATTCGTCGACGACTGCCGACGATCGGCGCGCACCCGCGGCGCCGGTCTGAAAGGGGAACGATGTGGAGCAATCGCTGGCTGGCCGCACCGCGCTGGTGACCGGAGCCACCCGCCGCCAGGGGATCGGGGCGGCGATCTGTCGGGCGCTGGCGGGGCGGGGCGCCAACATCGCCTTTACCCATTGGCGTCCCTACGATGCCGCCTTCCCGTGGGCCGGCGAAGCGACCGAGCCGGTGCGGCTGCGCGACGAACTCGCCGGACTGGGCGTTGGCGCCGCAGGGTTCGAAGTGGACCTGGCGGATCCGGCAGCGGCGGAGCGGCTGCTGGACGCGGTGGAGACGCGATTCGGTCCGCTGTCGATCCTCGTCAACAACGCCGCCTATTCGACCAACGACGGCTACGCCACACTGGATGCGGCGACGCTCGACGCTCACTACGCGGTCAATCTGCGGGCGGCGGCGCTCTTGTCGGTGGGATTCGCGCGGCGCTTCGCGCTGAGCGCCGGCGGTCGCATCATCGTCATGAGTTCGGGGCAAGGGCGCGGCCCGATGCCAGACGAACTCGCCTACGCCGCATCCAAAGGCGCGCTGGAAGCATTCGCGGTCAGTTTGTCGCCAGCGGTCGCCGGCAAGGGCATGACCGTCAATGCCGTCAACCCTGGTCCCACCGATACCGGCTGGATCTCGCCCGATCTGGCCGAGGCGCTGCTGCCCCGCTTCCCGATGGGTCGCCTGGGACGACCGGAAGATGCCGCCCGGCTGGTCGCCTTTCTCGCCTCGGACGACGCCGAATGGATCACCGGGCAGGTGATCCATTCGGAGGGCGGTTTCTCGCGCACGTAACGCCCGTCGCATCATCACTCGGCGAGCAGATACACCGGGAACTTGTGTTCGGAGGCTTCAGACCCGACAGGAATGAGGTAGCCCTCGTTCGGGCTGACGGTGTAACCGCGCTCCGGCGGGGCGTTGATGCCGGTCAACCCGGGCACGTAGAAGCGGGTGTAACCGGGGGCCAATGCGTGCGCATTGAGCAAATA
>JADLCW010000513.1 GCA_020847015.1 Thermomicrobiales bacterium
AGGCGGGCCAGTGCGTCAGCGGTGTGGTGGCCGCGGACGAGCGCTCAGGCGAGACGTTCCGGGTTGCCGCCAGGGCGGTCGTCAATGTGGCCGGGCCGTGGGTGGACGAGGTGCTGACCGGCGCCGCGGGTGACTTCCGACGCCTGATCGGCGGGACGAAAGGGAGCCATCTGGTGGTCGACCCTTTTCCCGGGGCGCCGGCGCAGGCGCTCTACTTCGAGGCGAAAGCCGACCACCGCCCGGTGCTGATCATTCCCTGGAACGGGCGCTACCTGATCGGCAGCACTGATATCCGCTACGACGGCGACCCGGACGCGGCGCGCGTCGACGATGCCGAAATCGCCTATCTGCTGGGTGAAACCAACTCGCTCATCCCCGCCGCCGATCTCACCGCCGCTGATGTGCGCTACGCCTACGCCGGGGTGCGCCCGCTGCCGTGGCGCCCAGCAGGGGTCGAAGGGAACATCAGCCGCGACCACGCGGTCGTTCGCCACGGCGCGCCGTTCCGGGGGTTGTTCTCGATCACCGGCGGCAAACTGACGACCTACCGGGCGCTGGCCGAGCACGCGGTGAACGACGTGTTCCGTGCGCTCGGTCGTCGGCCGGGACGCTGCCCGACCGCCCGCGTGCCGCTGCCGGGCGCAGCCGGCATCGTGCTGGAGCCGTTCAAAACCCGGTTCGTCGCCGACAGCGGGTTGCCGGAGCGGACGGCCGAACGGCTGGTCGACATCTACGGCCGCCGCGCCGTCGAGGTGCCGGCGCTTGCCGGGCGCGATCCGTACCTGCGCGAGCCGTTCGCCCCGAACGTCGGCGCGATCCGGGCCGAGATCGTGTTCGCCTTCCAGCAGGAATTCGCGGCGACGCTGGAGGATGTGTTGCTGCGACGAACGATGGTCGGACTGGAACCAGATCTGGGGCTGAGCGCGGTCGAGGCGGCCGCCGAGACTGCGCGCTATTGTCTCGGCTGGTCGGCGGGCGCAGCAGCGGCAGCCGTGGCGCGCTATCACACCAGCGTGCAACGCTTCCGCCCAGAGATATTGCGGGCGCTCGAGCGCGACCCGCGCGCCGAGGAAGCAGCAGTCGGGGCCGACGGAGCACGGCTGAACGCAACGATCGAGGAACAACCATGAATCAGACCGAGACGGATGCTCGCTTCGTTCTTATCGCCGACGCCGACGCGCTGGCGGCGTGGCTGCCGCCCGATGGTCTCGCGCTGCTCTATCTCGACGACCCCTATTGCCCGATCTGCCGGCGCGCCAAGCGGGAAATGTCCCGGCTGGACGAAGAGATCGCCCTTCTGGACGTCCACGCCCACCCCGAACTGGCCGACGTGGTGGAGGAGCTGACGGGCATCCGCCACGAATCGCCCCAGACGATCGTGCTGCGCGACGGCGCGCCGATCTGGTCGGCCTCCCACTATGCTATCCGCGCCGACGCCGTGCTGCGCGCCATGGAGCGGACGACCACCGCCGAGTGAGGCGGGTTGGCACGCGCGCGAGCGCCTGCACAGGCCCGCGCTGCCCGACTCCGCAACATGCGAAGCGGGCGAACCAAAATGGTTCGCCCGCGCACCGGCCGCCCGATCATTCATCGCACCCAAGGGAACGTGAACGGGTGGGGGAGCAGGTCGCTCGACCTGGCGCGTTCCGACCGATGCACGCTCACAGGGACCGGCATCGTCGCGGAGCCGGGCGAAACGGTAGCATCGCGCCGATGCAGACGGTTTGCGGGTAAACGAGACTCCGAGCGGGGGACGGGATGGAGTGGGTGTCCAATCCGGAGATTTGGGTCGCGCTGCTGACGTTGACGGCGCTGGAGATCGTGCTCGGCATCGACAACGTCATTTTCATTTCCATCCTCGCCGCCAAGCTGCCGGGCGAGCTGCGTGATCGCGCCCGCATCGTCGGATTGTCGCTGGCGATGATTCTGCGCATCGCGCTGCTCTTCTCGCTCGAATGGATGTCCAACCTCACCACGCCGCTCTTCAGCGTGCTCGGTCACGATATCTCCGGGCGCGATCTGATCATGCTCGGCGGCGGATTATTCCTGATCTACAAGGCGACCACCGAGATCCACGAGAAACTGGAGGGCGAGGATGCGCACGCCGCCTCCGGCGCGGCCGCCTCCTTCAGCTCCGTGATCGTCCAAATCCTGCTGCTGGACATCGTCTTCTCGCTCGATTCGGTGATTACGGCAGTCGGCATGGCCGACGATCTGGCGGTGATGGTGGCGGCGGTGGTCATTTCCGTCGGGGTCATGCTGATCGCCTCCGGTCCGATCGCCGGCTTCGTGCAGGCGCACCCCAGTGTCAAGATGCTGGCGCTCAGCTTCCTGCTGCTGATCGGCGTCTCACTGATGGCCGAGGGGTGGCATTTCCACATCCCGAAGGGCTACATCTACGCGGCGATGGGGTTCTCGGTGTTCGTGGAAGCGCTCAATCTGCGGCTGCGGGCGCGCTCCGCCAAACCCGTCGCGCTCCGCCAGGAACGGATCAACGAAGGCGTGGCGCTGGCCGCTGAACGGGCGACCGGCGGCCGCGCGGTGATGGTCGAGCCGAGCGAAGGGTAGCGCGGGAGACGGCGCTCCGATCGGGGATCTTCGGTTGGCAACATAGCCGAAGCAGCGCAGTTCCGTCTGCCTCAGCGCCCACGATGCTTGCCAGCATCTCCCAGATCGGGACGTCCGCCCGCGGGCGGGTCGTCGCCGATAATGCGCAGCAATTGGCGCATTTGCATGTCAACCGGAACCGCCGCTGCGACGACATCGCGCAGGCGACACAGCAGCGGGTTCTCGACCTGCCCGATGCGGCCGAACATCCGCGAGCGGCGAACGATCCCATTCACGCGCGAGCGCCGCCGATCCTCGTAGCGGCGCAACGCCGTTGCGGGATCGCTCCGGTCGGCTTCGGCCAGGCAGCCGGCCAGCGTCACGGCATCCTCGATAGCCTGGCAGGCGCCCTGCCCCAAATTCGGGGTCATCGGGTGGGCGGCATCCCCGAGGAGCGTAATGCAACCCGTTCCCCACGGACCCGGCAGCGGCGAGCGGTCGTGGATGTCGTCGCGACGAATCGCGGCTTCCGCCGTTTCCGCGATCAGTTCCGGAACCGGAGATTGCCAGTCGCCGAAGCACCGCAACAGCGCGGCGCGGGGACCGGTCGGAGAGCCGAGCGGACCGTATTGCGCGCCTGCGAGGGCGTTCCGCACGGCAAACCAGTAGATGCGGCCATCGCGGATGTGCGCACAGCCGAAGCGCGCGCCGCATCCCCATGCCTCGAATCCCGTATCCGCCGGAAGCAGATCCCGGTTCGGCTGAACGACCGCACGCCAGGCGGTATAGCCGGCGTAGCGAGGCGGGCGCCGGCCAAACAACCGTGCCCGGATCGTCGAATGCAAACCGTCCGCTCCGATCAGCACGTCGCCGCGCTCCACAGAGCCATTGGCAAGCGCGACTGCGACGCCGGCGGCATGCTGCGTGAAATCGACCACCGCAGATCCCAGCCG
>JADLCW010000514.1 GCA_020847015.1 Thermomicrobiales bacterium
CGATCCTGCCCCGCGCGACATCATCGATCAGGAGCGGTGGTTGGCCGCCATTCAGGAGCCGGCGGCTCCCTTTGCCGTCTATCGCGGTGACGATTGGCCGACCACGACGCTGCCGGCCTTCGAGGCAGTCTGGTGCGCCGAGCGGCAAGGTCACGATATCGGACTCGATTATGACCTGCGGGTGCGCCGCGCTTTCTTTGCGGAGAGCCGCAATATCGGCCGCCGTGACGTGCTGGAGGCTCTCGCCGCCGAAGCCGGACTGGATATGGATCGTTTCGCGCGTGATTTCGCCAGCGGCGAGGCGCGACCGGCGATCGAGGAAGAACTGCGGCTTGGGCGCGAGCGCTACAACGTGCGCGGCACCCCGACGCTGATGCTGCCGGACAGCACGAAGCTGCGCCATCCCCTCGCCTACCCGGAGATGGAGGATCGCATCGTGACCGGCATCGCGCCGCTGCCCTGCTGCGGCGAGGCGTGCATCGAAGCTACCCGGGCGTTGGTGGCGCGGGCGCTGCCGCAGAACTGAACGGTTCTCCCGGGCGGCGACGCCGCCGTCTCAGTCGACGTTCGACAGCCGGGCGAGGTCTGCTGCAGGATGCGAATTGCGGACGCCGTGCACGGACGTCTGTGCCCCGCCTGGATCCGGCGGAGGCGAGATAGCTGATGGCGGGGGATTTGCTGGAGGCTAGCTTCGCCGCATCGGCTCCGCGTTCGCACCACCGGGGTGGAGCTCCATGAGGCGCTCCACCCCTTGCCACGATGATGCTCCCGCCATCGAGGTGACAGTGACTGACCGGCAATCCGTCAGGAGGCTGGCGTGGCCTGCGGGGTGGCGGCGCTGCCTGCTTCGATCTTGCCGCAGGCGATCGGCAGCGTCAGCGACGCCGGGAAATCGCCCAGCGATTGGACGGTGCTCGGCAGCTCGATCGAGTCCGGGATGCTGTGGACGAAGATCACGCGACGGTCGAGATCGAGTTGCTGTCCGGGGAAGCGCTCGGCAAACGCTTTCTCCAGCGCCTTCAGCGACACGGTCGTCTCGTAGGTGTAGGTTCCGTTGGCGTCTGCCTTCGGGAAGGTGTCGAGGGCGAGCAGATCTGTGCCGAGCGGATTGTCATTGAAGGGAACCATGGTGGTTCCGGCGACCGGCTCGGTTTCGACCAGGTCGATGATGCCGTCGCCATTCTTGTCATCAGCAGCGGTCGGGCAGGCGGACGCCTTGTCGCCCTCGGCGAACCCGTGGAAGTGCTGCAAGTGGGCCATATCCGGCGGTACGCCCTTCATCTCGATATGGATCGTCAGGTCGTCGCCGTTGATGGTGAAGGTCGCTTCGCCGGACGCCTCGGAACCGGTCACGCTGGCATTGAGGGGCGAGAGGGTGGCGTGGTAGGCCACGTCGCCGCTCTGGGCACGAGCCAGAGGAGCCCCGGCAAGACCGACGAGCGCGCCGGCGAACACGGCCGCGGCGAGTGAGAAGGTCAGAACATGCATCGCGTCTCCCTTTCGCGAAAGCGACCCCGGGCGAGCGACCCGGGAACACCGAGGTGGCGGCGAATGGTGGCGATAAGCCGGGGGTCAGCACGGTTGCGCGCCGCCGCGGCGCGCAACCGTGCCTGGGGCATAGGCGATCCTCCGCGGCGGCGCTGCGCGATGCGACCGATACGAACCAGCCCCGATGGCGCGACGGGCGACCGGCGCGAGGCGCGCCGGCCATGGGGCGTGTTGACGAGCGAACGCGCACGTCGTGTGCCGCCAGCCGGCGCGTGCCAGCGCCGCGCTACGTCGAGCGGCGTTGGCGCCGGGCTTGGAACCGAGCGCCAGCCGGCGGTTATGCGATGTAGTCGGCGAGGGCGGCGCGGTCGCGCACGGTGACGCGGTAGCGGCCGTCCACTTCGACGAAGCCGCGTCGCTTGAAGCCGACCAGAACCTCGTTGACCCGCACCCGAGTGGCCCCCACCAATCCAGCCAGGTCGCTCTGGGTCAGCCGAAGCGGGATGCGCATCCCGGCCGGCGTTTGCTCGCCGTAGGCGTCGGCCAGCGCCAGCAGTTGGCGGGCCACCCGGCCGTGCACATCGAGCGAGGCCAGCGCCAGCAGCTGGGCGTTGGTCAGGCGTAGCCGGCGAGCCATCAGCGCCAACAGGTTTTCGGTGACCTGCGGCAATTCGCGCCGCAGGCGGTCGAAGGCGGCGCGGTCCACCCACAGCAGCAGAGCCGGCTCGATGGCGACCACGTCGGCGGAGCGGCGCTGCCGGTCGGCCACCGCCATCTCCCCAACCAGTTCCCCCGGTCCCAGTAGAGCGAGGGTCAACTCCTGACCGTTGGCCTGCAGGACGCTTACCTTGAGCGTCCCCTCCAGCACGATGTAGGCGATTTCACCGGGTTGGTCGGCGGTGAAGATCATTGCGCCGGCCGGGAATTTGGTCGTGCCCAACTGGTCGTTGATGCGGCCCAGGTCGCTCGTGGAGAGTCTCCGGAAGAGATCCAGGCGGCCCAGCGCGGCGGGGTCGGTTAGCGCGGCCATCACGTTGCTCCTGCCTCCGCTCCAGCGGCCTCGTGACGGATCGGGTGCTCCCGGGGCGGCCGTTCGAGTCCTTGTATCGTGGTTGATCGGCCCACTGTCAAGCGCGGCACGGCGCGACGGAGACAGGATGCAGTTCAATCGATTCACGAACCCCAGAGCGGCGCGCTCGATCGTCCGCAGACCGGGCTACAATCGAGTGAACGCGCCGCCGTGAAGGAGATGCGCCATGGCTGCACCGCCAGTTTCCCTACCGCGTCGTTCCGTGCTGGCGGCGGGCGTCGTCGCCGCCGTCGCCGCGGCCGTTGGTCGCCCGGATGCGTCCGCCCGGGCGATCTTCCAGCGAGGCATGAGTGGTGGTGGTCTCGCTCAGGTGGAGGGCGAAGGTCCGCCTCAACTGGCCAACTTCGGCCTGTTCGCCTCGGCCATGCAACTGCCGGACGGCAATACCTTAGTGCTCGGCCAGATCCAATGGATCGAGGTCGGGTCGGACTTCCGGCTGCAAAGCACCCAGGTGCTCTCCTGCGTACCCACTCAGGATCGACCGGATGGAGCCGAGGTGCGCGGCCGCATGTCCGCCAACGGCGAGGGTGACTACCCGTTTGTCATCCGCGCCATGGATTCGGGGCTGCCCGGCTCCGGGCTGGATCGGGTCGAGATCGGTGTCAACACCGACGCTGCCCGCCAAGGCGCCGACCCGCCGAGCGACGATGGGTTCGCCTACGAGGTCGCTGCCGCCGTCGTCGCTGGCGACCTGCAGTGGATCGTCGCCGACATAGACCTGGGAAGTTGAGCGGGGGGCGCCTGATCAAGCGGCGCGCTCGGCGGGCGGGCGGGCCGCCTCGTCGATGGCGAGGTCGATCGGTCGCGCCGCGCCTGCTTGCCACGCTACTGCAAAGGCAGCCTTGCCGAGCGCCACCCGCGCCACCGAGGCGATGGCGTCAACATCCTCCTCAGAGTTGGGCAGGGCGTGCTCCGCGCGCAGCGCTGTCGCCGCGCCCAGCCGGCGTGCCGCCGCTTCGGGCTCGCCAGCGCGGAGCGCGATCTCAGCCAGCCCCTCCAGGCAACTCGCCACCCCCAGCCAGTCGACCACGGTGCGGTAGAGCGCCAGCGCCTCTCGATAGCGGGCGGAGGCGGCGCGGTCATCGCGGGCGCGAGCCAGAGCGGCGAGATTCTCCAGGGCGATGGCGGCGTAGGGCCGGTTTCCGGTTTCTCGCGCCAGCGACAGACTCTCGGTATACAGCAGGCGAGCCGGTTCACGCTCGCCCAGCCCGCGCGCAACCTCGGCCAGGTTGTTGAGGGTGCTGGCGATGCCCTGCTTGTCGCCCACCGCGCGGTGCAGCCGCAGGCTTTCGGCGAGCGGAGCCTGTGCGCTCGCGTAATCACCACGCTGGAGCGAGAGATAGGCCACGTTGTTGAGCGAGCGGGCGATCTGCGAGGCGTCATTCGTTTGTCGAAAGAGGGCGAGGGCGCGGGTCAGGTGGTTCCGGGCGCGCTCATCGTCCCCTTGCAGGCAGGCGACCTGGCCGAGCCCGGTGAGGGCGTGCGCCAGCAGGACGGGGTCGCCGGTGGCCGCGGCCACCTGGCTGCACTCCTCCAGCAGTTCTCCGGCGCGGTCGTAGCGGCCGGCGTCGATAGCGGCGACGCCCTGGTTGTTGAGCGACCAGGCAACGCCCCGCGCGTTTCCCGCCGCACGCGAGAGCGCCAGCGCCTCCTCGTGCCGCGCGGCGGCGATCTCCCAGTCGCCCTGGCTCTCGGCCAGCACGCCGGCGGCATTGAGCGCCCTGGCTCGCAAATCTCCGCTCGGACCCGGCAGGGCCAGCAGCGTTTCCAGGAGCGTGCGCCCCTCCTCAATATGGCCGCGCAGCCACCAGAAACGCCATAAGGCGCATGCCAGCCGCAGCGCTCGCTCCAGGTCGCCCCGGCCGCGCAGCCAGGCCAGAGCAGTGCGCAGGTTGGCGTGGTCACGCTCCAGCCGTTCCAGCCAAGGACGCTGCTCCAGACCTTCCAGCAGCGGTTCGGCCGTCTCCGCAAGGGTCAGGAAAACCGTCGCGTGACGCTCTGCGATGGCGTCCGCTTCGCCGCTGGCCGCCAATCGCTCCAGTCCAAAGTCGCGGATAGTGTCCAGCATCGTTAGGCGCGGCTCGCCCATCTCGTCATCGCCGGGCGCGAGGCGCAGCAGACTCTTGTCGGCCAACGATGCGGCCAGATCAAAGAACAATCCACCCAGATCGCCGGCGACCTCCTCGGCCGCGCCGAGCGCCGCACCGCCGGTGAAGACCGCGAGCCGAGCGAATAGACGCTGCTCGTCCGGCTCCAGCAGGTCGTAGCTCCAGGCGATGGTGGCGCGCATCGCCTGGTGGCGGGCCGGCAGGTCGCGAGCGCCGCCGGAGAGGAGGTCGAGCCGGCGGCCGAAACGCTCCAACAGCGCGTTGGGCGGCAACATGCGGACGCGAGCCGCGGCCAGCTCGATGGCCAGCGGCAAGCCTTCCAGCCGCCGGCACAGTTCAGCCACCGTCGCCGCATTGCCGTCATCCAGCGTGAATCCGGGTCGAATGGCGGCGGCCCGCTCTACGAAGAGGCGCACCGCGTCGGAGCGCAGCGCCGTCTCGACGGTCAAGATCGCCGTCTCGCCGCTGGCTTCAACGGAAGAGTCGCGGCGCGGTTCCTCTGGCAGAGCCAGCGGCGGCAGTGGCAACTCCCGCTCGCCGCGCAGCCGCAGCAGCTCACGGCTGGTGACCAACACGACGAGGCGAGGGCAGGCCGCCAGCAGATCGGCAATGTCCGGGGCGGCGGTGACCACCTGCTCGAAGTTGTCGAGCACCAAGAGCAATCGCCGGTCACGCAGGTGGTCGAACAGCGCTGTTCGCGCCGAGGCGACGCCGGATTCCTTGGCCCCGATCGCGGTGGCCGCCTCCGCCAGCACCAGATCCGGATCTGTCACGGCCGCCAGTGAGACGAAGGCGGCCCCGTCGGTGAAGAAGGGGGCCAGTTCGTGGGCGAGGTGGATGGCGAGGCGCGTCTTGCCGGCGCCGCCGGGGCCGGTGATAGTCAGCAGCCGGGTCAGCGCCTCGGGGGATCCGATGTCGAGCAACTCGCGCGCCGCCGCGATTTCGGCCTGGCGGCCGATCAGACGTGTTGGCGGGGCGGGGATCGTGCGGCGCAGGTCGGCGCCGGTGCGCGGTGGTGGGAACTGCTCTGGCAACCCCGGCCCGAGCAGTTGAAAAACGCGCTCCGGCTCGCGCAACCCACGCAGCCAATGTTCGCCCAGGTCGCGCAGCGCGAACCCCTCCGGCATCCGGGCTGCGACCTCGTCGGCAACCGCCCGCGACAGAAGGATTTGTCGGCCGTGGGCGGCCCCGAGCAGGCGGGCAACGCGGTTCAGTGGGAGGCCGAAGTAGTCGTCGTCGCGCCGCTCGGCCTCGCCGCTGTGGAGCGCCATGCGGACTGCGAGCGGCGGGATGGAATCCCAGCGCTCGGCGGCCAGCGCGCGTTGAGCGGCGACGGCGGCGGTGACGGCGTCGTCGGGGCGGGCGAAGGCAGCGCAGAAGGCGTCGCCGACCGTCTTGAAGGCCTCGCCGCCGGCGCCGGCGATGGCCGCGCGCAGGAGAGCGTCATGGCGCGCCAGCGCCACGCCCATCGCCCGCGGGTCGGCTTCCCAGAGCGGAGTGCTGCCTTCGATGTCGGTGAACAGGAACGTGACCATGCCGCGCGGTCGCTCCGGCGCCGGTGGTGTTCGCCCGCGTCGACAACCTCGCCGCGACGCCCGCGCGCCCACCAGCCGGGTGATTCTCGCCATCATCGCACACGGCCGATCGCAGAACGCAGCGGAGCCGCCCGGGGCGAGCGCGCATCCAGTAAGCCTGATACGATCCGGGGGCGCATCCGGGTAGCGCACCATCCGGGAGACTACCCTTGTGGAGGCCACGATGCCGCGCCGGGCTGCCATGGTCGCGCTGACCCTCCTGCTGGTCTGGCTTCCCGCGCTCCTCGGGAGTGACGGAGGCGCGGCGGCGCAAGAGCCGCCCCGGCAGGCGGCCGACTTGGCCGAGATCGGCGCCGGGCCGATCGGCGACGCCTCGCTCCAGTTCGTCGGGCGCGCTATTGATGACGGCGACACGGTGCGCCTGTTTGGCTACCTCGACGGCGTCATCGGGTTCGCTCCAACCGCTCTGTTCACCGATCCGACTCAGCCGAGCGTGACCACGGCGCGCTTCGTTTTCGCTGGTGAGATTCCCGACGCAACCCGCGCAACCCAAGGCGATGCGACGACGACCACCGGTGCTGGCGACCTGACCATCTCTCTGCTGGACAACGGGGGAGCAACCTGGGATGAACCGGCCTCGTTCGCCGGTGGCGCGCCGGCGGCGCAGGTCGCCATCCACCTCGCCAACACCCTGCAGCGCCCGGCGCCGCAGCAGGGGGTCATGGTGGGGCGGGAGACGCTGACCCAAGCCACGGCGGAGTCGTTTTCCTTGAGCGGGACGACCTACCGGTTCGGCCGGGAGGAGACCGTGCTGCGGCTGGAGGTGGTCGGCGCACTGATCCCCGGCGAACCTGGAGCGTCGCGGGCAGTGGAGTTCACCGGATGGGCGCGGGTGACGCAGCGGGGTGTTGCGCCGACCGGAGTCGCCACGCCGTTCGTGACGGCGCCAGCGGCGACCGCGCCCGAGCCGGCTACACCCGGCGCGGTCTCGCCAGCGCCCTCCGGCTGCGCGGCGCTGGAGCCGTGGCTGACCGACACCCGGCAGCGCCTGACCGAGGCGCGTCAGCAGATCGCCACCACGTCTGTGGACGATCCGGCCGTGCTGGCCGTGGCCACGGCGTCGCTCGCCGCGGCGGTGGATGCGCAGCGGGCGGAGCCGCCTCCCAGCGCCGCCACGACTGCCGATCGGTTGGCGCTGACCGCTCTCAGCACAGCCGCCCGCGGCGCTCGGCTTGCCGCCGGCGCGCTTGCCTCCGGCGACGCCGATGTCCTCGCCGCGGGGCGTTCCGCCTTGTCTGACGGCGATGCTCTGATCGGCCGCGCTCTCGCCGCCCTCGACGACCTGGCAGCTGGCTGCGTCTGATTTAAACCCGCTGAACGACCGAACCGCCTCGCACGGCGTGTGGAAGGAGAAGTCATGGACCATCGGTGTCGACACCGGGTTCCGTTCCGGGCGCCGTCGCCATGCCGGTTGTGGACCGGCTGGCTGGCGGCGATCTGCCTGCTGCTCCTGCCCACTGTCGCGCTGGCGCAGCAGGACGTCGCCGATTACGAGCCGGTCTCCGGCCACGCCCAGGTGATTGCCCAGGGGGTCGCCGCCTTGCCGCCGGGCGACGTGGTCTGGCGAACGGTGCGCGCCCGCGCCGCCCCCGCCGACCAGGCCGCCTTCGAGGAGCGCCCGCTCGGCTTCGTGTTGGCCACTATGGGGTCGCTGTTGCTAACAGACGAGCAGTCCGGCGCCCAGGTGCGGTTGGGACCAGGCGAGGCGGCGCTGACCGCTGGCGGCACGGCGCAGCGGCGATCGAGCCTGGGAAGCGATCCGGTCAGCTATCTCTCGATCGAGTTGGTCCCGGCCGACGCGCCGCTGCCGCCGGATGAGTCCACTGTGCTGCAACCCGGGCAGCCTTTCGCCGCCCCGACTGGGCTGCGCGATCTCGATCTTCTGGCCGACGTCGTGAGCGGCGACGAGCACTCGACCGTGCCCGACACCGGGAACAAGAGCGTGATCCTGATCACTGACGGAACGGCCAACGTGGGAGAACCGAATGGGCAGACAGTGACGCTGCTGGCCGGCGAGGCAGCCGGGTTCAGCGGCGCGCTGGAGGTCGGCGCGGCGAGCGATGGCGGGGTGGGATCGACGGCCTTCGTGGCGGCGCTGATCGGCCCGGAGGTTCCCCCAGCGCCACCACCCGCGGCCGCGGCGCACGCGACCGTGGCCCCGGCGTCGGCCGAGACGCCCGAAGTAGTCGCGACCGAAACCGGCTCGGTGACGGTGCAGGACTTCACCTGCCCGCCGGGCATGACCACCGAGACCTTCGCCGCCGCCGCTTGCGCCCCAGCTATCGACGACTTCGACATCACCCTCTCTGGCCCTGCGCTGGCCGAGCCGCTCACCCTCGGCGACGCCACCGCCACCGATGCCGGCTTCGTCTGGGACGATCTGCCGCCGGGCGAGTACCGCATCGCCGAGGCGGCGCCGCCGACTGGCTACGACACCTACATGCTCGCCGCCGCCACCGCCGCCGGCGACCCTGATTCTGGCTACCGGATCACTCTGGAGCCTGGGCAGTCGTCGTTGCTGGCGCGCATCTACAACTTCGCCCCAACCCCGTAGGCGAGCTGCCGATCCACCGTCGAGCACGTTGGGGGAGGCGGGTCGCGCGGCCCGCCTCCCCCGCGCTTTGCCCGTTTTCAAGCCGTTGTTGCTGTGTTCCCTGGTTGGCGCCGCGCCCGCTGCGCGCTTGGCAGCCGAGGGCGATGCAACGCGCTGAAATGGTCCCAGAGATCAGGAGGCCATGGTCGCCCCGCCCACCGGATCCCTTGACCCGGACGAGGCGCCCCGAATCAATGGCCTCCCCAGCGGGGACCAACCCCGGAGGACACGGACATGACGACGGCGAATCGGAACTCCCGAAATCTCAATCGGTCGATCGTTGAATTGAGCGCGTCGCAGGCGACCGAGATCGCGTCGACGCCGAAGTGGTTCCTCGCCAAGGCTCGGCCGGCAGCCTTCGCATCCCTGCGACTGCTGCCGGCGGCGGCGCTGCTCTTCACTGCGGCGACGTTTGGGACGCCGGCCGGGGCGACCAACTGCACGCCGGTAGGCAGCAACGTGGTGGTCGACGGCGGCAACGTTTCGAACCGGACTGACGTCAGCGCCAGCGCCAACGGTGGGAAGGCCAACGCCGACGCCCAGGGCGGGAGCGGCAACTTGGCGGTCGCGGGCGACGGCGGCCTTCTGGGCGCCGGCGGCAACGCTCGGGCCGGCAACGGCGGCAGCGCCGATGCGGACGCCAACGGCGGCATGATCGACCTCGACAATATCAATAGCGGCAACAACCGCGGCAATACTGTTTCGGTGGCCGTCAGCTCCCCAAGCTGCCACGGCGCGGCCAGCAACGTCCGGATAGACGGCGGCAACGTCGCCAATCGCACCAACGTGGCGGTCAGCGCCAACGGCGGCGCTGCGACCGCCAACGCCCGGGGGGGCAACGGCAACTTGGCGGTCGCGGGCGACGGCGGTCTCCTCGGAGACGGCGGCAACGCGGCGGCCGGCAACGGCGGTGATGCTGACGCCGACGCCAATGGCGGCCGGGTGAGCCTGGGCGACATCAACAGCGGCAACAACCGCGGCAACGTCATCGCGGTGAACTCGCGATCCGGATTCTTCGGCGGCGCCTCAGTGGTTCGCATCCACGGCGGCAATGTCTCCAACCGGACCGATGTCACCGTTAGCGCCAACGGCGGGAAGGCTAACGCCAACGCCCAGGGCGGAAACGGGAATGTGGCAGTCGGCAGCGACGGCGGCCTTCTGGGCGACGGCGGCAACGCGGCGGCCGGCAACGGCGGCAGCGCCGATGCGGACGCCAACGGCGGCACGGTCAACGTGGGCGATATCAATAGCGGCGGCAATTCCGGCAACGATATTTCCGTCAGCGGCCGTAGCGGCGGGAATACCACGATCGACGGCGGCAACGTGTCGAACACCACGAACGTCGATATCGAAGCGAACGGCGGCACGGCAACCGCCAACGCCCAGGGCGGCGACGGGAACGCGGCCGTCGGCGGCAACGGTGGGCTCATTGGGGATGGCGGCAACGCGGCGGCCGGCAACGGCGGCGACGCCGACGCCGACGCCAATGGCGGGACCGTGAATGTGGGCGACGTCAACTCCGGCGGCAATTCCGGCAACGATATCTCGGTCGGCAGCGGGTACGGCAACACCGTCATCGACGGGGGCGACGTCTCCAATACGACCAACGTCGATATCGAGGCGAACGGCGGCACGGCGACCGCCGACGCCCAAGGCGGCGATGGCAATTTGGCGGC